>NZ_JBSGTX010000113.1:0-16694 GCF_053607625.1 Streptomyces sp. NPDC055103 | reverse complement strand
GATCGCAAGGCGGAGGGTCGTCCCGATACTGGTGTATCGGGATGATCCCGACAACGCGGCGAGCGTGCGTGCCAGGCGTCGCCCGGCAGACGGGAATTTCGCAACACGCCCTAGCACCACCGGAAGACAGAGACCCGCCCCATGGACACAGACCGCATCATCGAAATCCTCCGAACGGCCGGATTCACCGTCCCTCAGGAGGGCGTGGAAGAGGCCCGCTCGCGTTCCGGAGCCCGTGTCCTGGGCCGCCGGATCACCGAGAACGGTGCCGAGTCCGTGTGGCGGGAGCTGTTGGCGGCGCGGGAGAGCACGGGATTCCACCCGCTGCTCTCCCCGCTGTCCCCCTCGGAGCTGGTGGCGGGAGAGCCCGCCGAACCGGACGTCTTCGACGACCGGGCCGTGACGGCACCCCACGAGATCGTCGCCGAGATCACGGCGGCGGCCCTGGAGGACTGTCTGTCCTACGCGGAGGACGAGGCGGGGGAGGAGGAGTGGCGGGCGGAGTTCGACGCGGAACTGCTCGCCGAGGAGATCTCCCCCGCCCCCGAGGCCACGCGCCTCACCGACTTCCAGCCGGGCTGGTTGTGCCTGGTGGAGACTCTGGACGGCTGGGCCGTGCCGGGGATCCTGCCCGGCTATCCGTACGCCCCCGCCTGGTCCCACGGGCCGGACGGGCGGCCAATGCTCGACTCGGACCACGCGGCCTTCCTGCACACCTGGCACGACCGGTTCGGAGCCGAGCTCATGTACGTGGCCGCCCAGGTGCTGGTCCTCGACGTGGCCTCGCCGCCGCAGGAACCGCTCGCGGTGGCCAAGACCGCGATCGAGCAGTACGCGTACTGCCCGGACGGGAACGACACCGCTTCCTGGGCGAACCGCTGGACCCGTTCCAGGACGTGGAAGTTCCTCTGGGACTGAGACGTCTCAGCGCGTGAGGGTTCCCTCCAGGCGGACCCGTCCGCCCAACTCCACGACGCCGTCAGGGCCGGGTGCGGTGAGCAGCTGCGAACCCCGGCCCTGCGTGATGTTCAGGGCGCGGCCGAGCTCCGCCGTGAGGAGCAGCGCCGCCGCGCCGGTCGCCTCGTCCTCGTCGATGCCGTCGCCGCGCCCGGGGAACCCCCGCGCCCTGACCCGGCCCGCGGCCTCCTCCTGCCACGCCCAGGCGTAGATCCACTCGCCCGGCTCGGGCACCTCCAGGGCCTCCACCTCGGCGACGGAGCCGTACTGGCGCAGGGTCCGCGGCGGCGCCCACTCGGCGCGCGCCTCGATCCAGGTGAACTCCCCGTCCCCGCGCACCCACACCTCGCCGGCCGGCGGGCGGACGACCTCCAGGTCGAGCAGCCAGGCGGCGCCGATGAGCGGGTAGCCGGCGAACGGCAGCCGCACCCCGGGCGTGTAGATGTCGACGATCCCGCGCTCCGGGTCGTCCACGAACACCGTCTCGCTGAAGCCGAGCTCCTTGGCGAGGGCCTGCCGGGAGGCCTCGTCGGGGTGGGTACGGGCGTCCCGTACGACTCCGAGGGCGTTGCCGTGGCGGCCGTCGCCCGCACAGAAGACCCGGAGGACGTCGATGTCAGTGGCGGTGGTGTTCATGGCGGAATTCAACCACCGCCGGTACGGCGGCAGGGCCGAGACCGGCGATCGGTCGCGGCCCTGCCCGCCGGGAGGGCGGCTGGTCAGGAGCCCACGGCCCGGCGGCGTACGGCGACGACCACGGGCGTCCGGCCGGTCGTCCCGGTTCGCGTCGGCGCCGCCGCACCGGACGGTGCCGGTCCCAGGGGATCGACACGTACCGAGGAGTAAACCAAACAGGGACAATTCCCCCCGCTTGACCTTTCCTTGACCAAGCCATGAGGACCCCGTGAGAACCCTGTGACCGGGCCGTGTCCGGTTCGCCGGGCCTGAGAGCTGAATCACTGGACGCGTGGGTATCGCTGAGGTAAGCCTCGGTTAAGTTAGGTCCGCCTCACCCACGCCCCCGTTCCTGGAGCCCTCATGCGAGCCGTTCGTCTGTCCGTCGTCACCGCCGCCGTGACGGCGGCCGCCCTGACCGCCGTCACGGGCTGCGCCGAGAAAAGCGACTCCAAGGGCGACGACGGCACCGTGACGGTCGTCGCCAAGGACGACTCCTGCGAGGTCTCCAAGAAGGAGTTCCCCGCTGGTCACGTGACGCTCGCCGTCGAGAACCGCGGCTCCAAGGTCACCGAGGTCTACGTCCTCCACCCGGACGACCGGATCGTCACCGAGCGCGAGAACATCGGCCCCGGCACCAAGGCCACGATCACCGCCGAGATCAAGGCCGGCGACTACACGATCGCCTGCAAGCCCGGCATGGTCGGCGAGGGCATCCGCCAGCAGGTCAAGCTCACCGGCGCGGGCGCCACGACCGCCAAGCGCTCCCCGGAGATGGACACCGCCGTCGCCGCCTACCGCCAGTACGTCCAGGCGCAGGCCGACGCGACCCTCCCCAAGGTGAAGGTCTTCACCGACGCCGTCCGCGCCGGTGACGTCGAGGCCGCCAAGAAGGCCTACGCCGAGTCCCGTATCGGCTGGGAGCGCACCGAGCCGGTCGCCGAGTCCTTCGGCGACATCGACCCCAAGGTCGATGTCCGCGAGGACGGCCTGGAGGCGGGCCAGGACCCGGCGAAGGACTGGACCGGCTGGCACCGCCTGGAGAAGGCGCTCTGGAAGGACAAGAAGCTCGGCGCCGCCGAGAAGCAGCTCGCGGACACCCTGGACAAGGACCTCGCGGACTGGGTGAAGCGGGTCGGCAAGGCCGAGATCACCCCGACCTCGATGGCCAACGGCGCCAAGGAGCTCCTGGACGAAGTCGCCACCGGCAAGGTCACCGGTGAGGAGGAGCGTTACTCCCACACCGACCTCGTCGACTTCAAGGCGAACGTCGAGGGCGCGCAGAAGTCCTTCGACCTGCTCAAGCCGGTCGCGACGAAGAACGACGCGAAGCTCGTCGCCGAGCTGGACAAGCAGTTCGCCGCGCTGAACACGCTGCTCGACAAGTACCGCACGGACAAGACGAGCTACGTCTTCACCTCCTACGAGAAGGTCGGGCCGGCCGAGCGCAAGGAGCTCTCGGACGGCGTCAACGCGCTGGCCGAGCCGCTCTCCAAGCTCGCCGCCGTCGTCGTCAAGTAACAGTCGAGAGAGCGGGGACGGGACATGTCCGAAGACACGCAGGAACAGACGCCGGAGGCCGTGCCCTCCCGCCGCAAGGTCATCGGCTGGGGCGGTGCCGGGCTCGCGCTCGGTGCCGCCGCGGCCGGCGGCGCCGTGGTGCTCGCCCGGGACGGGGACGCCACCGCGCCCGTCGCCGACACCGGCGGTGCCGTGCCCTTCCACGGCGCGCACCAGGCCGGCATCGCCACCGCCGTGCAGGACCGCCTGCACTTCGCCGCCTTCGACGTGAAGACGAAGGACCGCGCGGAGCTGATCCAGCTCCTCAAGGACTGGACGCGGGCCGCCGAGCGGATGACGGCCGGCGCCGAGGTCGGCGAGGGCGCGTACGGCGGTCTCGCGGAGGCGCCGCCGGACGACACGGGCGAGGCCCTCGGCCTCAAGCCCTCCCGGCTCACCCTCACGATCGGCTTCGGCCCCACGCTCTTCGACGGGCGTTTCGGGCTGCAGGACAAGCGGCCCGGGGCCTTGGTGGAGCTGCCCAGGTTCCCGGGCGACAACCTGGATCCGGCGCGCAGCGGCGGCGACATCTGCGTCCAGGCCTGCGCGGACGACCCGCAGGTCGCCGTGCACGCCATCCGGAACCTCGCGCGGATCGGCTTCGGCAAGGTCGCGGTGCGCTGGTCGCAGCTGGGCTTCGGCAAGACGTCCTCGACGACCCCGGACGCCCAGACCCCGCGCAACCTCTTCGGCTTCAAGGACGGCACCCGCAACATCGCGGGCACCGAGACCGAGCGGCTCGCGCGGCACGTGTGGGTCTCCGGCAAGGACGCCGAGGGCCCGGCGGCCTGGCTGGACGGCGGTTCCTACCTCGTCGCCCGCCGCATCCGCATGAACGTCGAGACCTGGGACCGCACCCCGCTCGGCGAGCAGGAGGACATCTTCGGCCGCGACAAGCGCGAGGGCGCGCCGGTCGGCAAGGCCAAGGAGCACGACGCGCCGTTCCTGAAGGCGATGAAGCCGGACTCGCACGTCCGGCTCGCCCACCCGGACACCAACGGCGGGGCGACGCTCCTGCGCCGCGGCTACTCCTTCACGGACGGCACGGACGGCCTCGGCCGTCTGGAGGCGGGCCTGTTCTTCCTGGCGTACCAGAAGGACGTCCGTACCGGCTTCATCCCGGTACAGACCTCGCTCGGCCGCGCCGACGCCCTCAACGAGTACATCCAGCACGTGGGTTCGGCCCTGTTCGCGATCCCGCCGGGCGTCCGGGACAAGGACGACTGGTGGGGCCGGGCACTGTTCTCCTGACGGAGCGGACGGAGCCGAAGACCTTATGGAGAAGGAGCACCCGACGTGTTCGGTAACTATCTGATCGGCCTGCGCGAGGGGCTGGAGGCCGGCCTCGTCGTCTGCATCCTCATCGCGTACCTGGTGAAGACCGGGCGCAGGGACGCGCTGAAGCCGATCTGGATCGGCATCGGCGTGGCCGTCGGCGTGGCGCTGGCCTTCGGCGCGGGTCTCGAGTTCGGCTCGCAGGAGCTGACCTTCGAGGCGCAGGAGCTGCTCGGCGGCACGCTGTCGATCGTCGCGGTCGTCCTGGTGACCTGGATGGTCTTCTGGATGCGGCGCACGGCCCGGCACCTGAGGGCCGAGCTGCACGGCCGGCTGGACACGGCCCTCCGGATGGGGACGGGCGCGCTGGTCGCGACCGCCTTCCTGGCGGTGGGGCGCGAGGGCCTGGAGACGGCGCTCTTCGTGTGGGCGTCGGTACGGGCCTCGTCGGACGGCTCGCACGCGCCGCTGGCCGGGGTCGTCCTCGGCCTCCTCACGGCGGTCCTGCTGGCCTGGCTGTTCTACCGGGGCGCGCTGCGGATCAACCTGGCGAAGTTCTTCACCTGGACCGGCGGGATGCTGGTCGTGGTGGCGGCGGGCGTCCTCGCGTACGGCGTGCACGACCTCCAGGAGGCGCGCTTCCTCGGCGGTCTCGCGAACAAGGCCTTCGACGTCTCGGCGACGATCCCGCCGGACAGCTGGTACGGCACGCTCCTCAAGGGCGTCTTCAACTTCCAGCCGGACCCGACGGTCCTTCAGGTCACGGTGTGGGCGCTGTATCTGATCCCGACGTTCGCGCTGTTCCTGGCCCCGATAGGGTCGGGTCCGTCCGTGCGGGTGGAGAAGCAGAAGGCGACCGATGAGAAGGCTGAGTCCGCGGCGAGCGCCGAGACGACCGGTTGAGCGGCTTGCGGCACGGCCGGTCGAGCGGTTTTCGACACGACCGGTGAGGGCCCTGGCGGTCACCGCCGCGACGACCGTCCTGGCCCTGGCGGCGAGCGGCTGCGTGACGGTCCACGGCGAGCTGGCGCTGATTCCGGCGGTGACGAAGCCGGAGGCCGCGCAGGCCCTCGCCGAGTTCACCGCCGCGTACAACCGGGCCGACAAGGCCCATGACCCCGCCCTGGACGCGGGCCGGGTCACCGGCCCCCTCGGGGAGATCAACCAGGCGGGCCTCCGCTCCCGGGCGGCGACGCAACCCGGCGGGAACCCGAACCACCGCCCCCTCGAACTGACCGACGCGCGGTTCGTCGTGCCCCGCAAGGCGGGCTGGCCGCGCTGGTTCGTCGCGGACACCGACTCGAACCGTGACGTCGACCAGGGGGCGTCCGACCGGCGCTGGGTCCTCGTCTTCGTGAAGAACGGGCCCGAGCAGCTGTGGGAGGTCGCCCACCTGGTGGTCCTCGGCGCGCAGGCGGTGCCCGAGTTCGCCGAGGAGGAGGGGTTCGCGGTGCCGGTCGCCGCGGACACCGACACCCTCGCCGTCGCGCCCGAGGACCTCGGCGCGGAGTACACGGCGTATCTGAAGGACGGGAAGCCGGGGCCGTACGCGGCGGGGCCGCACACCTCGCAGTGGCGCGAGGAGCGGCGGAAGACCGCGAAGCGGCCGGGTCTCGCCACCCAGTACATCGACCGCGTCACCGACCAGGGCGACTTCGCCCCGCTGGGGCTGCGGACGAAGGACGGCGGTGCGTTCGTCTTCTTCGCGACCCGGTACTTCGAGCGGCAGACGGCGGCGAAGGGCTACCGGCCGAAGGTCGCCCCCGACGTCAAGGCGCTGCTGACCGGCGAGGTGAAGAACACCGTCACCAAGGAGTGGGTGTCGAACCAGGTGGTCCTGGTGAAGCCGGCGGGCACGGACCGGGACGGGGTCACGGTCGCGGGCCGGCTCCAGGGCGTGGTGGGAGCGGCGGGCTCGTAACGGCTCGTAGCGGCTTCTCGGAGCCCGTGAAGCTGCTCGGAGGACTGCCGTACGTACCGCGTACGTACTCAGCGGGTCAGCGGGTCAGCGGCCAGGCGATCTCGTGGGCGGAGTGCTCCCCGTCGCCCTCGGCCTCCCGCGCGGCCGCGTGGCGCGCGCAGGCGTCCTGGAGGGTCTCCAGGAGGTTCAGCGGGTCCGGCAGCGCGTGCTCGGGTCCGCGGACCCAGGCGACCACGGGATGGGCCTCCTCGTCGCCGGGCAGCCGGGCCGGCGGTACGAGGACGTAGCTGCCGCGGCAGTGCCAGCGCAGCCCCGGGTGCTCGTCCATCGTCTCCGGGTGGCAGTCGAGCTCACAGGGCCACCACTCGTCCTCGTCCTCGGGGGTGCCGCGGGTGGCGGTGAAGAAGAGCATGCGCCCGCCGGCCGGGTCGACGTCGGCGGACTCGGCTACCGGTCCGACCTCGACGCCCTCGGCGAGCAGCCGCTCCAGGGCGGCGCGGCCGGCGGCCAGCGGCACGTCGAGGACGTCGTGGACCATGCCGGTGGCGGTGATGAAGTTCGCCCCGGGCTCGTTCCGCGCCCAGCGCTCGATCTGGGCGCGGTCGGTGGTCGACTGGGTCTGCCACGCGAAGGAGACGGGGTGCCGGGCGGGGGTGGGACAGCCGATCCGCTCACAGGAACAGCTGTAGCCGACGGGATACGCGGCGGGGGCCAGGGGCAGCCCGGCGGCGGCGATGGCCAGGAGCAGCTTCTCGCGGTCGTTCTCGTCGTCGGCCGCGGTGCGTTTCGGGCGCCTGCGCAGCCACTGTGCGAGTTTGCTCTCCGTGCCGCGGTAGCGGCCGATGCCGTCGCCCATCTATCCCCTCACAGCTCATGCTCGCCCGTTCGGCTCTGCCCATGGTCCCACCATCCTGCGCCTCGGGTGACCGGAGTGTGGAACCGGGGTGCGGAAACGGCGTACGAGGTGTGCTGGTGCGGGTGGGACGGACGAACCACCCGAACGGTCCACAGCGCGGGGCGCGCCCAGGGCGGACCATGGGTCCACCGATCTTCGGTTCTTCCGTCCGCCCGTTCGTGAGGAGCCCTCATTGCGCCCCACTCCGCGCACGTCCTCGCCCCGCCGATACCTGATGTGCCCACCCGCGCACTTCACGGTGACGTACTCGATCAACCCCTGGATGGACCCCACGAAACCGGTCGACCTGCCGCTGGCCCTGGCCCAGTGGGAGGACCTGCGCGACCGCTACCGCTCGCTCGGTCACACCGTGGAGCTCCTGACGCCCGACCCGGCGCTGCCGGACATGGTCTTCGCGGCGAACGGCGCGACCGTCGTCGGCGGCCGGGTCCTCGGCGCGAAGTTCGCGCACGCGGAGCGGGCCGACGAGGCCGCCGCGCATGTGTCCTGGTTCCTCAGGAACGGTTGGCCGGGTGATGCCGTCCGGCTCCCGGAGCACGTGAACGAGGGCGAGGGCGACTTCGCCGTCACCGCCTCGTGGATCCTCGCGGGGCGCGGTTTCCGCTCCAGTCCGCTCTCCCACGGGGAGGCGCAGGAGTTCTTCGGCCGGCCGGTGATCGGGCTGGACCTCGTGGACCCGCGCTACTACCACCTGGACACGGCGCTGTGCGTCCTGGACGACGCGCGGGACGAGATCATGTACCACCCGGCGGCCTTCTCCCCCGGTAGCCGCGAGGTGCTCGCCCGGCTCTTCCCCGACGCGCTGATCGCGACGGACGCGGACGCGGCGGCGCTCGGGCTGAACGCGGTGAGCGACGGTCTGCACGTGCTCTTGCCGCAGGCGGCGGTGGGCCTCTTCGAGCCGCTGCGGCAGCGGGGCTTCGAGCCGGTCGGGATGGATCTGGGCGAGCTCCTCAAAGGCGGCGGCAGCGTGAAGTGCTGCACGCAGGAGCTCAGGCCCTAGCTGTATTGACCCGCAGCCCTAGGCCTCGGTCTCCGGCGGCCAGGAGTCGCCCCATTCGGCGTCGCGGGCCTGCTTGTACAGGGGCCCGTGGCGCTTGGTGACCGTCTCGCGGGCGAGGCCGTCGGGGCCGCACAGGTCGAGCTGGACCAGGCCCTTGCGAATCTGCGGCCTGCGGGTGACGCGGGCGACCGTCGGCGTCACCGGGAACCGGGTGGCCGCGACGTAGCTGTACTTCTCGTCCTCGTACGGCAGGGAGCCGCCCTTCACCTGGCGGTGCAGCGAGGAGCGGCTGACCCGGGCCGAGAAGTGGCACCAGTCGGTGCCCGGCACGATGGGGCAGGCCCCGCTGTGCGGGCAGGGCGCGGCGACGGTGAAGCCGGCGTCGATCAGCAGGGTGCGGGCGGCGATGATGCGCTCGTAACCGTCGGGGGTGCCGGGCTCGACGATCACGACCGCCTGCGCGGCGCGCGCCGCCTCGGTCACGAGCGCCGTGCGGTCGGGGCCGGTGAGCTCCTTGAGGACGTACGAGACGGTGACGAGGTCCGTGTCCGCGAGCCGCAGCGCGGCGCCGATCCGCTCGCGTCGCCACTCGGCGTCGAAGGCGCCGGCGGCCAGCTCGCGGCCGAGGGCGAGCGCGGGCTCGGCCCAGTCGAGGACGGTGCTCCGGGGCGGGGCCTCCTCCCAGGCCTCGGCGACGGCCCAGCTCGCCGCTCCGGTGCCGCCGCCGACGTCGGTGTGCGTGGCCGGGGCCCACTCGGGCGCGGCGTCCCGCAGGGCGTCGAGGACGCCGCGTACCGCTTCGAAGGTCGCCGGCATCCGGTACGCGGCGTACGCGGCGACGTCGGAGCGGTCGCGCAGCACGGGGGCGTCCGTCGGGGTGGTGCCCCGGTAGTTGGCGATCAGCCGCTCGACGGCCTTGGCCGCCTGCGTGGGCGAAAGACCGTCGAGGAGTCCGGCGAGGGCGGCGCGCAGGGACTCGGCGGAGGGAGGGGTGGAGGGCGCGTTCACCGCGACATCCTACGCGGCCGGGCCTCGGCGCCCGGCCGCCCGGAGGCGCTGGTCACGACCGTCCGGGCGGGGCGGCGGAGTGGGTCGACGAAGCCCCGATGACGTCGCGGGCCCATACCGGCCCGGGGCGACTCGGGCGGCGCCACTCGTGGGTTCAGGCTCGCCACGGGCGGCACAGGCCCAGGAAGCAGGCCAGGGAGAGGGCGGCGCAGGTGAGTTGGACGACCGCCATCGGGACGGCCGTGTGCTCGCCGGCGATGCCGACCAGCGGGGAGGCGACGGCGCCGACGAGGAACGACGAGGTGCCGAGGAGCGCGGAGGCGGAGCCGGCGGCGTGCGGGGTCCGCATGAGGGCCTGGGCGTTGGTGTTGGGCAGGGCCATGCCCATCGCGGACATGAGGACGAAGAGTCCGGCGGAGATCGGGACGAGCCCGGGCTCGCCGAAGACGCCGGTCGTCATGAGGAGCAGGGCGAGGGAGGCGAGCAGGATGGTCCCGACGGCCCAGCCGAGCACCTTGTCGAGGCTGACGCGGCCGACGAGGACCTTGCCGTTGATCTGGCCGACGAGGACGAGGCCGATCGAGTTGAGGCCGAAGAGCAGGCTGAAGGTCTGCGGCGAGGCGCCGTAGATCTCCTGGACGACGAACGGCGAGGCCGAGATGTACGCGAAGAGGGCCGCGAAGGCGAAGCCGCCGGCCAGCATGTAGCCGGCGAAGACCCGGTCGGCGAGGAGTCCGCGCATGGTGCGCAGGGCGTCGCCGACGCCGCCCTCGTGGCGTCGCTCGGGCGGCAGCGTCTCGCCGAGGAAGCGCCAGACGACGAGGGTGAGCAGGACGCCGATCACGGCGAGGACGTGGAAGACGCCCCGCCAGTCGGTGATCCGCAGGATCTGGCCGCCGATGAGGGGCGCGATGATCGGGGCGACGCCGGAGATCAGCATCAGGGTGGAGAAGAAGCGGGCCATCTCGACGCCGTCGTAGAGGTCACGGACGACGGCGCGGGCGATGACGATGCCGGCGGCGCCCGCGAGGCCCTGGAGCAGCCGGAAGCCGATGAGGAGTTCGGCGGTGGGCGCGAGCGCGCAGACGGCGGTGGCGAGGACGTACACGACCATGCCGACGAGCAGCGGGCGGCGGCGGCCCCACCTGTCGCTCATGGGGCCGACGACGAGCTGGCCGAGGGCCATGCCGGCGAGGCAGGCGGTGAGCGTGAGCTGGACGGTGGCGGCGGGCGCGTGGAGCGCGCGGGTGACCTCCGGCAGCGCCGGCAGGTACATGTCCATGGAGAGCGGCGGTACGGCGGTGAGCCCGCCCAGGACGAGGGTGACGAGCAGCCCCACGCGCCGGGAGGCGGCGACCGGGGCCGCCGTCCGGGCCCCCGAGGTGCTCTCGGTTATGTGTCCTTGTGTTGTTTTCTGGCCGCTCTCCGGCATCGACTGCTCCATTTCGTTGAATCCTTGCCTATGCTCTCAGCTCGATCGGCATGGTCGAGACCTCTGTGGGATGGGTGGGGAACATGGGTGACACGGTTCGCTGGGGGATCCTGGCGACGGGCGGCATAGCGGAACGCTTCACGGCGGATCTGCTGACGCTCGACGGCGCGGAGGTCGTGGCGGTGGCGTCCCGTACGGAGGCGTCCGCGAAGGCCTTCGCGGACCGGTTCGGGATTCCCCGGGCCTACGGGGAGTGGGCCGGGCTCTTCGCCGACGAGTCCGTCGACGTGGTGTACGTGGCGACTCCGCATCACGCGCACCGGGCGGCGGCCGGCCTGGCCCTGGAGGCGGGGAAGGCGGTGCTCTGCGAGAAGGCTCTCACGCTCAACGCCCCCGAGGCGGAGGAATTGGTCGCCCTCTCCCGGGACCGCGGCCTCTTCCTGATGGAGGCCATGTGGATGTACTGCAATCCGCTGATCCTGCGGCTCGCGCGGCTCGTACGGGACGGGGCGATCGGTGAGGTCAGGACCGTCCAGGCGGACTTCGGGCTCCAGGGCCCCTTCGCGCCCGGCCACCGACTGCTGGACCCCGCGGTGGGCGGCGGGGCGCTGCTCGACCTGGGGGTGTACCCGGTGTCGTTCGCGCAGCTGCTGCTCGGCGAGCCGGACACGGTCCAGGCGCACGCGCTGATCTCGCCGGAGGGCGTGGACCTGAACACGGCGATGCTGCTCGGCTGGGACTCGGGCGCCTCGGCGCTGCTGTCCTGCTCGCTCGTCGCGGACACGCCGCTGACGGCGTCCGTGACGGGCACGCTCGGCCGGATCGACGTGCCGCGCGGCTTCTTCTTCCCCGAGCGCTTCACGCTGCACCGGGAGGGCCACGAGCCGGAGGAGTTCGTCAACGGCGACGACCCGCACTCCATGCGGCACGAGGCCGCCGAGGTGATGCGCTGCCTGCGGGCGGGCGCGACGGAGTCGCCGCTCGTGCCGCTGGACGGTTCGCTCGCGGTGATGCGGACGCTCGACGCCGTACGGGAGCGCGTCGGCGTCCGCTACCCCTCCGAGGCGGTGGCTACGCGGGTGTGAGGCCCGGGTTGCCCGCCTCCGTGACGTAGGAGGCGGTGGTGGTGACGGGGGCGCCCGGGGTCGTGACGTACGGGACCGTACGGAAGTCGGCGCGGGCGCTCTCGGTGCCGAGCGCGACCGTCACGTAGCCGCGCCGCCCGTTGTAGAACTTCAGGTGCGGGTTGGCCTGGGTGAGCCTGTCGTGGTTGGCGGGGCGGTCGGCGCCGTCCTTGCCGCTGCTGATCGAGGTGGCGACGATCTCGGTGCCGAGCGTCCGGGAGGCCGGGTCGCGGAAGTCGGCCTTGATGTCGAGGCCGTAGCCGACGTGGACGTCGCCGGTGAGCACCATGAGGTTCTCGACCCCGGCGGCCTCCGCTCCCGCGAGGATCCGCTGCCGGGACGCGGGGTAGCCGTCCCAGGAGTCCATGGAGAGCTTGAAGTCGGCGGTGGTGCGGTCGCGGCGCTCGGCGAACACGACCTGCTGCGGCAGGACGTTCCAGCGGGTGCCGGCGGAGCGCCAGCCGTCGATCAGCCAGCGCTCCTGCTCGGCGCCGGTCATCGTCCGGGCCGGGTCCTCGGACGCGGGGCCCGGGACCTGCCAGCCGTCCCCGTACGCCTGGTCCGAGCGGTACTGGCGGGTGTCGAGGATGTCGAACTGGGCGAGGCCGCCGAACCGCAGCCGCCGGTAGAGCCGCATGTCGGGGCCCTCGGGCCGCTGGGGCGCGCGCAGGGGCTGGTGTTCCCAGTAGGCGCGGTAGGCGGCGGCGCGGCGGAGCAGGAACTCCTCCGGCGGGACACCGTTCTCGGGTATGCCGCCCGCGTAGTTGTTCTCGGTCTCGTGGTCGTCCCAGGTGACGACGAAGGGGTGCGCGGCGTGCGCGGCGCGCAGGTCGGGGTCGGACTTGTAGAGCCCGTAGCGCAGCCGGTAGTCCTCCAGGGTGACCGTCTCGCGGTTGAAGACGGCCGGGAGGGTGCGGTCGGTGTAGGCGCGGGCGCCGCCGGTGGCGTTGACGGCGTACTCGTACAGGTAGTCGCCGAGGTGGAAGACGACGTCGACGTCCTCCTGGGCGAGGTGGCGGTAGGGCGTGAAGTACCCGTCGTGGTACGCCTGGCAGGAGACGGCGGCGAGCTTCAGCCCGGAGTTCCGGGCGTCGGGGGCCGGGGCCGTGCGGGTGCGGCCGACGGGGCTGATCCAGTCGCCGACGCGGAAGCGGTAGAAGAGGACCCGGTCGGGGTCGAGGTGGTCGACCTCGACATGGACGGTGTGGCTGAACTCCGGGTGCGCGGTGGCCCGGCCGCGCCGGACGGTGCGGGTGAAGCGCTCGTCGCGGGCGAGCTCCCAGTGGACGGAGACGCGGGCGGCGGGCAGGCCGCCGCCGGGCTCGAAGGGGCGGGGCGCGAGCCGGGTCCAGAGGAGGACGGAGCCGGGCAGGGGGTCGCCGGACGCCACCCCCAGGGTGAACGGGTCCTCGGTGACGCGCCGGGCGTCGAGCTCGGCGGCGGCCGCGGCGCCGGCGGCGGGCAGCTGGGTGGCGAAGGCGAGCGCGGCGGCGGCTCCCGTGACGGTGAGGAACCGGCGGCGGCCGAAGTGGCGTGCGGCGGCGCGGAGTTCCTCGGAATGACCCTGCGTACGGTCCTGTGCGTGACCCTGTGCGTGGTTCATGTGCCCCTCCCCGGACGGATGTTGCGCTTCCGCCATTCGAGGAGGACGGGACGACGTCACGTTGTCGGGTACAGAACATCCACGTGTCGGACGGATGAGTTCATGGGGCACGCGTCTCGCGTACGCTGCGCGCCCATGAGCATCGCAGTGGTGACGGGAGCCGGGTCGGGCATCGGCCGGAGCGTGGCGCTGGCCCTCGCGGAGGCCGGCTGGTCGGTGGCCCTTGCGGGCCGCAGGGCCACGGCCCTGGAGGAGACGGCCGCGGCCCTCCCCGCCGGTGACTTCCTGACGGTCCCGACGGACGTGACCTCGGCGGAGGAGGTCGCGGCGCTCTTCGCGGCGGTACGCGACCGGTACGGCCGGGTCGACCTCCTCTTCAACAACGCCGGTACGTTCGCGGGTGGCGGCGTCCCCGTCGAGGACCTGGACCCGGAGACCTGGCGCGCGGTCGTCGACGTCAACCTCACGGGCGCGTTCCTCTGCGCCCAGGCGGCCTTCCGCACCATGAAGGAGCAGGACCCGCGGGGCGGCCGGATCATCAACAACGGCTCGATCTCCGCGCACGTGCCGCGCCCGCACTCGATCGCGTACACGGCGACGAAGCACGCCATGACGGGCCTCACGAAATCACTGTCGCTCGACGGCCGCCCGTACCGGATCGCGTGCGGTCAGCTCGACATCGGCAACGCGGCGACCGAGATGACGGCCCGCATGCAGACCGGCATCCTCCAGGCCGACGGGCAGCTGGCGGCGGAGCCGGTGATGGACGCGGCGGACGTGGCGGCGACGGTGGTCCACATGGCGGCGCTGCCGCTGGAGGCGAACGTCCAGTTCGCGACGGTCATGGCGACGGCGATGCCGTACATCGGGCGGGGCTGACCCCCGTGCCGTAGGTCGGCCGTGGCCGACCCCGCGCCGCACATCGGCCGTGGCCGACCCCGTGCCGTACATCGGGCGTGGCCGGCCCCGTGCCGTAGGTCGGCCGTGGCCGACCCCGCGCCGCACATCGGCCAAGGGCCGGCTCCCGCCGCACATGGTCCAGGGCCGGCCCCCCTGGCGGCTTACGCCTGGCCGGTCTCGAAGCGGGCGATCTTTCCGTCCTCGACCGTGAAGTGCCAGCGGGTCCGCATCTCGCCCCAGGTGTCGTTGCGGTAGCGGGCGACGAGGTCGAGGCCGCCGTCCTTCTCGGACTCGACCTCCATGTGTCCGCGCGAGGAGAAGACCTCCTTCTCCGTCCACTGGCCGAGGTCACGGTCCGAGCCGTCGTCGGACATGGTCGCGCCGGGCGCGAGGGCCGCGGCGAAGGCCTCCTCGTCGTTGGCGTTGAGGGCCGTGACGAAGGCGCGCACGGCGGGGTCGGTGAGGTGACTCACGGGAATCGTCATGCCCTAGCCGTACACCCGGCGCCCCTCCCGTCCCGGCGGCCACGGCCGTGCGCGGGCGCGGTGTCGCTCGTACGCACCTGCGTGTTCACTGGCCCGCGCCCGGCCCGTACCGGCAGGATCGGGACAACTGCCGCACTCTGCACAGGAGGCTCGATGTCGGACATCGTCAAGGTCGTCAAGCTGTACGCGAAGGGTGCCCCGGTCGGCGTCCTGGACGAAGCGCTGGTGGGCCTGCTCGTCGAGCGGCAGCAGGCCGCCGAATGGGCGGTGAGCCCGGAGGGCGGCGGGTTCCGGTTCACCGTGAAGGGCACGGAGGACGCCGTCGTCGCCGAGGGCGCCGAGCGGGCCCCGGTCGCCGTCCGGCCCGACGACTCCCCCGCCTCGGTCTGGCGCCTCCAGCGCGTCGACGAGCACGGCGCCACCACGGTCACCGCCCTCGACGAGGTGCGGGACGGGATCTACGTCATCGACCAGAACGGCTTCGCGCTCGGCCGCGACCTCTTCGAGGACCGCTCGCTGCTCCCCAAGCGCGTCTTCGTCCGGACGGACGACCGCGACCCCCAGTGGAGGATCGAGGTCCTCGCCTGAGACCGGCTCACGAGTGCCGTTCCTGGGCGGCCATCACCTCGTCGCCGTGCTCGAAGGCCCATACCCCGAAGGCCTCGATCGGAGCCAGCAACGACCGCCCCAGAGCGGTCAGTTCGTACTCGACACGGGGCGGGGCCTCGGCATAGGCGTTCCGTTCCACCAGGCCGTTGAACTCCAGCCGCCGCAGCGTCTCGGTCAGGACCTTGGGGCTGATGCCGCCGATGCGCTTCCGCAGTTCGACCGGGCGCCCCGGGCCGTCCCGGAGGACCCAGATCAGCACGGCGTTCCAGGTGTTGGAGAGCAGGTCGAAGGCGAGTCGGGCACGGCAGTCGGCGAGGTAGGCATCGGTCGTCACGTACCGAATGGTGCCTGACGGGCTTCCTAGTGTCGTCCCCGAAGCGGTGGGAGCCGACAGGACGCGAAGAGGGACGGATCGATGAAGATCGGTGTGCTGGGAACGGGGAACATGGCGGACGCGCTGGCCACGCACTGGGTGCGGGCCGGGCACGAGGTGTTCGCCGGAGGCCGGGACGAGCAGAAGGCCCGCCGGCTGGCGACCCGCGTCGGGGCCGGTGCGCACGGGAGCCTGCGGAAGGCGGCCGACTTCGGCGACGTGGTGCTGGCGGCCCTGCCGTACGGGGCGGGCGCGGACGTCGTCGGAGAGCTCCGGGCCACGCTGGCCGGGAAGGTCCTCCTCGACTGCGCCAACCCGGTCGGTCCCGGGTTCCGCCTGCTGACGGAGGGCGGGCCCTCGGCGGCGCTCCGGCTGGCCGCGGCGGCGCCGGACGCGCACGTCGTCAAGGCGTTCAACCTCTGCCACGAGGACGTGTGGCGGATGACCCCGCCGGTCTTCGACGGCCGGCGCCTGACCGTTCCGGTCTGCGGGGGCGACGAGGCGGCGCTCCTGCGGGTGTACGAGCTGGTGCGGGACGCGGGCTGCGATCCGGTGGCCGCCGGCGGGCTGGAACGAGCCGGACTGCTGGAGGCGACCGCAGCGCTGTACATCGGACTGTGGGTGGCGGAGCAGGCGGACGTCCAGGCGATGGCGCCGCCGCTGGCCTACGCGGCGGGCCCGCGGGAGGGCCAGGGCCTGTCCCGGCCCTGATCCGCCGGAAGCCCTAGAACGCGTCGGTGGGGACGTACGTGCCCCACACCTCGCGCAGGGCGTTGCAGACCTCGCCGACCGTGGCGCGGGCCTTGAGGGCGTCCTTCATCGGGTAGAGGACGTTGTCCGTGCCCTCCGCCGC
>NZ_JBSGTX010000112.1:0-17080 GCF_053607625.1 Streptomyces sp. NPDC055103 | reverse complement strand
GGTCGGGCTCGTCGTCGATCAGGTCACGAAGGCCCCGGCGGACGACCTCGTGGTCGTCGACGAGGAAGACCCGCGTGGGTGTGCCGGCTGCCGGCGGATCGGACATGGCGCCCCCTGCGGTCGGTGGGTTCGTTTCGGCCCCCACAAGGATTGTCCGTCATACGGCGTCTTCGTGGGCACCGAGATCCATCCGCACGTCGACGACACCTTCCACCGCCCGCACAGCGCGGGCGAGCAGCGGAACCAGCGACCGTTCGACGAGCGCACCGTGAAGGGTGGCCACACCCTCCAGTACGGACACGTCGATCCCTGCCGGGGCGGCCGACTCGCCGAGGATGGAACGGCGGATCTCCTCCTCGATCTCGCCGTCCGTTCGGAGGAACACCTTGAGCAGGTCGCTCCGGCTGACGACCCCTTCCAGCATCCCGATGCCGTTCACCACCGGCAACCGCTTCACCTTCCGGGTGGCCATGATGCGTGCCGCCTCGGCGAGCGTGGCGTCCGGGTGGACGGTCACGGCCGGACTCGACATGAGCTCACCGGCCCGCAGGGCTCCGGCCTTGGCCGCCTCGGCGAATTCGTCCGGGCGGGGCTCGTCGAGCCGGAACTCCTCCTTCGGCAGGAGATCCGCCTCCGACACGACTCCGACGACTCGTCCCTCTCCCTCAAGGACGGGAAGGGCACTCACCTTCCACTGGTCCAAGAGAGCGACGATTTCCTTGTAGGGCGCGTCACGGCCGATCGCGATGGCGGTGTGGGTCATGACGTCGCTGACGGTGTAGTGCGAGGCAGACATGGCGTTCTCCGGGGGTGGACGATGGTCTACAGGCCGCTGCCGTGCGGGGCGTACAGATCGAGCAGTCGTACTCGGGCGGAGACGAGGCGACGAGCGAGCGTCTGCCCGACGAGATGCCCGAGGGCGGAGCCGAGAGCAGGGTCGGCGTCCATCATCATGCGCACGGTCAGTGCATCGAACTCGTACGCCCGCACACGTGTCATGGACTCCGCACCGAAGTGCCAGCGATACGGGGGAAACAGCCAAGACCATCCGAGCAGCTCACCCGCATTCACGGTGTCGATCACTGCCGGCGGTGTGCCAGGCACGGCGACGTCCAAGGTGACCGTGCCCGTCCGAAGGATCCAGAAGCGCCGGGCGGAATCGCCCTCCTCGAACAGCCGGGTGCCTTCAGGGAGGTCCACCGAGCCGCCGCATGCCATCAGCCGGTCATGTTGGTCGGCGGACAGAGCTGTTGTGAGCCGAGGGGAAGCAAGAGAGCTCATCGGGGACCTCCTCATCGGTGTCCGCATTCAGTTTCCGCTCCACATCATGGGGAGAGGGAGGGCCGGATGGCCCCCTCTTCGTACCTCTCGGTCGCCGACGCGGCCGGTCGGCATGGCGAGAGAGTGGGAAGAGCAGCGGGACATCCCTGGCACGACCGGTCGCCGCCGTGATGCGCCCCGCTGCGGTCACAGGCGATGTCGGTGAACCGTGCTCGCAGCGTGCGAGCTGCTGCAGCTGTCGACCTGATGCCGTACACCGAAGCCTGGGTCCGACCCGGGCCACGCCGGCGGCGTGCGTACGACGTCACCGCTGCCGCTCGATTTCTTCCACCTCTACGCCGAACTCGCGCTCCGCTTGTTGCCAAGCGCCGCTCGACCGCGCAGGGGCTGGCCGCTCGCGCACGCATCGTGCTGGCGTGCGCGAACGGCTGGAACAACACCGTGGTCGCTGCGCGACTCGGTGTCGGCAGAGACACCGTGCGCCGCTGGCGCACACGGTTCCTGGCCCAGCGGCTGGACGGACTCGCGGACGAACCGCGGCCCGGGGTGCCGCGGACCATCACCGACGCCCAGGTGGAAGAGGTGGTGGTCCGCACCCTGGAGGAGACACCCCCCTGCGGGCACGCGCTGGTCCAAGCGGGAGCTGGCCAAGGTCGTGGGCGTCTCGCCCGCGAGTGTGCTGAGGATGGCACGCCTTCGGTCTCCAGCCGTGGCGGCGGACCGAGACTTTCAAGATCTCCCCGGACCCGTTCCTGATCGACAAGATCCGCGACGTCGTCGGCCTCCACCTCGCCCCGCCGGCGAACGCCGTGGTGTTCGCGGTGGACGAGAAGCCGCAGATCCAGGCACTGGAGCGGACCGCGCCAGTCCTGCCGATGATCCCGGGAGTTCCCGAGCGCCGCAGCTTCGACTACGTCCGGCACGGCACCGTCGACCTGTTCGCTGCCCTGAACACCGCAACCGGCAAGGTGATCACGAAGCTGTCCGCTCAGCACCGGGCCGTGGACTTCCGTGACTTCCTCGACGAGATCGACCGCCAGACCGGCAAGCACCTGGCGGTCCACGTGATCTGCGACAATCTCTCCGCCCACAAGGCTCTCGTGGTGCACAAGTGGCTGCTCGCGCGCCCCCGGTTCCGGCTCCACTTCACCCCGACCTACTCGTCGTGGATCAACCAGGTCGAGCGGTGGTTCGCCGAGCTGGAACGACGATGTCTCGCACGCGGGGTGTTCTGCTCACTCGACGACCTCAAGGCCGCACTCGAAGAGTGGATCAAGGTCTGGAACGACGAGGCCCGGCCCTTCAAGTGGACCAAGACAGCCGACCAGATCCTCGACCGCATCTGCCGCTACTGCGACAGGATCTCCGAACCAGGTCACCCGCCCCGAGGTCTGCCCAGACGCCGAGGGCGATGCTCAGCCCTCCGGCGAGGATCACGAGGCCGCCGGCCGTTCCTGCCCCAGGGTTCAGAGGCAGCGGGTATGGGGGTGCCGGCAGAGGCCGCTGCGCCGCCCGCGGCTGACTGCTCCGGCCTCCCCGCTGTCGCTTCTGGGTGCTGAGGTCGTGTGCGGTCCGGCTGCACTGTCAGACCGCCTCGGTACGGTCGGCGCATGAGAGCTACGGCAACTTTCACCGTCAAAGCGTTCGTTCCGACTGCGTTGGAACCCGAACCGGCTGTGGCCACTGGGCTGCCAGTGGGTATCGCGATGCTGGAGAAGCACTTCGAGGGAGAGGTCGTCGGACGCTCGGCGACCCTCTTCACTGCCGCGTTCGACCAGTCGACGGGCGTCGGCACCTACGTGGCCATGGAGTCGTTCGAAGGCTCGTTGCAGGGGCGGGAGGGGGCTTTCAACTTCGCGCACTCGGCGACAACGTCCGGTAGCGACCGCACAGCGGAGTTCTTCACCATCGTGCCTTCGAGCGGCACCCGCGAGCTGGCCGGGATCTCCGGTGCCGGAGGGATGGCCGTGGACGCGGACGGCACACATCGCATCTGGTTCGACTACCGGATCGGCTGAACGGCGGGTCTTGTCGGCCTCGAACTGCGCTCACTCCGAGCGTGCTAGCCGAATGAGGGTTTCCGGGACGTGAGGACGGCCTTCGTCTGATCTTGTGCTGCCTCGACCGGAGCAGAGGCACTCGACCAGTACGAAGGCCGACGACCGTGTCCCGTGGGATCCAGTGAGCCCGTCCGCCCCCTCCACGTCCGCCCCCCTCCCCACCACCACGGTGGACCCGCAGAAAAGATCTCGAGGTTCGCGCGATGAGTCCCGGAAGGGACGCCGGTATGTACTCACGGGCCCTTCGGTCCCGACCACGTGCAACGACTGGAGAGAGCGATGTCCGACAACCGCGCGAACGACACGGCCGCGATCAACGCCGTCCTGGAGAGCCTCTACAAGGCATGGGACGCTGGCGACCGCCGACGCCTTCGTCGCCGACTACACGCAGGAAGCGACCGCGATCATGCCCGGCTCCTACCGCGCCTCCCGCGAGGAGGTCCGCCAGGGCATGGCGGTGGGGTTCGCCTCCTACCTGAGGGGCACCACGACGAACAACCGGCAGCTGGGGATCCGGTACCTGGGCCGCGACGGAGCGATCGTCGTGTGCGAGGCCGGCATTTTCTTCCCCGGCGAGTCCGAGGTTCCCGCCGACGGATCGTGTACGCGACCTGGGTGTTGGAGAAGCGCGACGGAGCCTGGCTTTTCGCCGCGTACCACAACAGCGCGGTCAAGTCCGCCAGCTGATCCGACGTCAGCCCCGTCGCCCGATGTGCTCGCACCTGCCGGACGGACCGCCCGGCAGGTGCGAGCGATCAGCCGTCGACCTGCTGTGCCAAGCCGAAGGCGGCGAACACGTCGGCGTCCTGGAAGACCGAGACACGGCTGATGCCGCGGGCCGTGACCGTGAACACCTGCAGGGTGTGCAGCTCGAACACGCCGGCGTCGCCGCGCTGATAGGCGGCGAAGCCCGTCTGTCCGTTGGCCCGCACCGGCAGCAATCCTCGGCCGAGGCTCGGGCACGGTTGATGGAGCGCGTGCCTGCAGGCGATCGTGAGGTTACGGTGTCCGACCTGATCCTGGAGATCTTCGAGGAACGGGGCGTGAGCGTCTTCCTCCGGTGACAGCTCGTCGCTTCCAGGCAGTGGTCCCGTGACGGTCATTCGGACTCACAGCTGTGAGACCACACTGAGCCCCGCCACCGCCGCCCGCCGTGACCGCATCCTGGTCGACGTGCCGGCTGTCGGCCTCGGCGCCCTGGCCGCCGCAGTTTTCCTCGGCCGGGATCGCGACGGGGACGATCCTGTGACCGTCGCCGATTCCGAGCCCCGCGCTCGGAGGCTCTCGTCCGCCGCGAGGGCCGCGGAACGGCTACCGGGGCGGGATGGGCTGGGTGAGGTTCAATGGGTTGCCGTCGGGGTCCTGGATGTGGGCGACGCGCTGTCCCCACGGCATGTCGTTGGGGCCGCTGCGGAGCGAGCCGCCCAGCGCCTCCACCCGCCCGAGCGTCTCGTCGACGTCGTCGACACCGATGCTGAGCAGGATCCGGGGCGCCGCCCCGGTCCCCGGGGCCTCCTTGGCCACCAGGCCGAGGTCGGTGTCGCCGATGCGCAAGCCGAGGTAGAAGGTCGGGCCTTCCTCGGGTACGCGGAAGATCTCCTCAGCACCGAACAGTTGCGTATAGAAGTCGAGCAGCACTTCCTGGTTGGCGGTAATGATCACAGGCTGGATGGTGGACATGTCTCTCCTGTCGAGAACGGTCGTGTCATCGGGCAGACCGTTCGAGGACGGTGAACTCATCGGCAAGGCCCGTCGCCGGATGATCCACAGCACAGGGGTAGTACGACACGGCCGATGACGGGCGGGACGCCGATGGGGGCTGTTCAAAGGTGACGGCCCAGCCAGGAGTATCTCCTTGCCCGAGGCCCCGCCGTGGCGACGGCCCGCGAGGCGGAAGCGGACTACTCCCTTCGCCATCGGCCTTTGGTGGCGCGCTGCTGGTGGCTCCCGGGCTGGTGTCGGGCCGATATGTCGGTGCCCTCCTCCCCTGGAAGGGCCGGACGAGCGGGGGATCCGGCAAACCGCCCTACGATCATGCCCATGTCGACCTCCATCTCCTCCCTCC
The DNA here is from genome assembly GCF_053607625.1 of Streptomyces sp. NPDC055103. Lineage (NCBI taxonomy): Bacteria > Bacillati > Actinomycetota > Actinomycetes > Kitasatosporales > Streptomycetaceae > Streptomyces > Streptomyces sp. NPDC055103. The sequence continues at coordinate 11,674 of NZ_JBSGTX010000112.1, read as the reverse complement.
CGGTGCTCCGAGGCCGAGGCGGGGCCGTCCTGTCCGCCGAGGACATCGGACTGGTCCTCGACCTCCCGCGCGAGCAGGTCACCTTCACCCCCGACGGGCTGAGCCGGGTACGTGTCGAGGGCCGCTCGGTCCTGATCGAACTGCGGGCGAAGGCCGGGGCGACACAGCGTGTCCACCGCATCGACGACGTGGACGAGACGGCGGCCACCGTCTTCGCCGACGGGGTCAACGCGATCCTGGCGAACCGGACGGACAGCGACGACGTCGACGGGGCCCCGTTTGCAGTGGTCCGCTCGCTCGCCCCCACCTGGCGGACGAGGTTCCATCGCCGGATCCGGCGCGGCATGCTGTGGCACCTGCTGGCGCTCGTCGTCCTCTGTGTGGTGGCCGGCTCGCTGGGCGAGTGGGACCTGGTGCTCCTCACGGTCCCGATCGGCGGCTTCGCCTGGCTGGGCCTGTGGCTGGGCCTGTACGGGGTGATCCGCGCGCGGCGGGAACGCCGGCTGTACCGACACGGCGTCATACTGACCGCCACCCGGGCGACGATGTCCCGCGGGGGGTACGTCTACCCGGACGCGACGGGGACGTACCGCGGCTTCCTGCACGGCGAGGCCGGCCCCACGATCACCGTGGCCCACCCCCGGGAGGACCCGGCGGACGTGCTGGTGCCGGCGTCGCCGTTCACGCACCTGGTGAACACGTATGCGGGCGCCGTCCTGGTCTTCTGCTGCGGTGGTCTGATCGTCCTCCATGCCGTGATGGCGGTCGCCTTCCTCCTCGACGGCTGAAGCGGTCTTCCTCCCCGTCGTCATGTCGCGTCGCGGGCCGGCCGATTGCCTGTCAGGACAGGCGCTTGCGGACGGTGGCGGAGACGCGGTCGACGGCGACGATCAGGACGACGACCACGAGGATGTGGGTGAGTATCTCGTCGAACTCGAACAGCCTGGTGGACTGGTTGATCAGGAACCCGATGTCAGCCGTTCCACCCGGGCGAGTTCGGCGAGCAGCGTGAGGACCTGCTCGGACGTGGCGGGATCCAGTGCCGAGACCGGCTCGTCGGCGAGTAGGACCCGGGGGTGCTGACACATGCCCCGGGCGACGGCGACGCGCTGCTGCTGGCCGCCGGAGAGGCTGCCGGCGCGGTCGTGCGCGCGGTCGGCCAGGCCGACCCGGTCCAGGCAGGCCATGGCCTCCTCGCGCAGCTCACGGGGGAACAGCGCGGGGACGAGCGACCGGCGCAGCGAGAGCGGGCCGAGAGCGCCGGTGCACACGTTGTCGAGGACGGTGCGGCGGCGGACGAGGTGGATGTGCTGGAAGATCACGGCGATGTCGAGCGGGCCCGTGGGCCTGCCGTCCACGGTGGCGCGGCCGGACTCCATCGGATCGAGACCGGCGGCGGCGCGCAGCAGCGTCGACTTTCCGCGGCCGTTGGCACCCGAGCACGGTCAGGGGGCCCCGCGGGCGACGCCGACGCCGGCCCCGCGAGGGGCGGCTCACCACGACCTGGCCCGCGAGGTCGCCACACGAGGGGCGGTACTGCTCAAGAACGACGGCGCGCTCCTTTCGCTCGACCCCGGTGCGGCTCAACACATGCCGGTTGTCGGCGAGTTCGTGCGTACACCTCCAAATCAGGGCGAGGGTAGCTCGCGCGTGATCCCGACCCGGCTCGACGACGCACTGACCTCGGTCATCGAGGCCGCGCCCGCGGACCGAAGGGTACGACCGCGAGCACATCGAACTCCCTGCCGAGCCGCCCCGGTTGCTCGCCGCTGCGGGGGAGTGGGCGTGGTAGTCGGGCGCGAACCAGTCCCCGCACCACTCCCACACGTTCCCGGCCACCTCGTACAGGCCGAGGCCGTTGGGCAGGTACGCACGCACAGGAGCGGTCGCCAGCCAGCCGTCCGCGCCGGTGTTGGTGTGCGGGAATGAGCCCTGCCAGATGTTGCACAACCACCGTCTCTGGGGGGTGAGTTCGTCGCCCCACGCGCGAACCCGACATTTTCGCCGTCATGGCGGCCGCGCAGGCCGCGCTCGCCTCGGGCCAGGCCGTGGACTTCGCCGAGGACCCGCCGGCACCGGACGAGGCCACCACCGACGCACTGGTTCGGGCGCACGCCCGCGCCGTCGAAGCGGTGAAGTCCCTTGCCCCGCAGGCCAGTACCGGCTGGTCCGTCGCCAACCGGGTGTGCAAGGCCCTGCCCGGATCAGAGAAGGTCGCCGAGGCATTCCGGCACCCGCGTGTGGACGTCTTCCTCGAAGCCGCCCGTGGTGACGACTGGCTCGGCGTGCAGGCGTACGCCCGGACTGTCATCGGTCCGAAGGGCCGGTTGCCCGTGCCCGAGGACGCGGAACGGACCCTCATGGGATGGGAGTACTACCCGCAGGCAGTGGGGGATGCGGTACGCCACAGCGCTTCCGTCGCCACCGGCACCCTGCTGATCGTCACGGAGAACGGCATCGCGACCGCCGACGACACCCGCCGCATCTAGTACACCACCGGCGCCCTGGAGTCCCTCGCCGACGCCATGAACGACGGCGTCGGCGTCCGCGGCCACTTCCACTGGAGCGCCCGGGACAACTACGAATGGGGCCGCTACGAGCCCACCTTCGGCCTGATCGCCGTCGACCGCGAGACCTTCGTCCGTACCCCGAAGCCCTCGGCTGCCTGGCTCGGCGCCGTCGGGCGCACCCGAGTGGTGCCCGGGGAGGTTTGAGGGCATCGGACAGGCGCCGCGTCGGCCGCCCCTCCGGCGGCAGAGGCGCGACGCCGGTCTCGTGGGTGTTGGTCGGGGTCCGGGCAGATCGGTCATGGGGGCGGCGGGCGTGGGGTGCGTGTCGCCCCCGGCTGTCGCGGGAACCGCCGGTCGAGCAAGGGCGTCAAGAAGTCGAAGGCCGATGAGAGGTCGGCCGCCGGGATCGGTCTGCCGTCTGTTCGGCGTGGGCCGAGCACCGCTGCTCACAGGGGGATGACGATGAACGCCGCTGCTCGCAGAATCCGCAAGAGTCCCAACGCTTGGAAGACGTACGCTCTGGGTGCCGCGGCGGTCGCCGTGCTCCTGACGACCACGGCGTGCGGGCCCGACGAGGGTGACCCCGTGGGTGGCTCCAAGCCCTCGGACCGGCCGAGTCCGACGACCTCGTCGAGTCCGGCGAAGCCGCCGGCGACGACGAGTCCGGCGAAGCCGAGTACGACGCCGTCGAAGCAGCCCGGCAGCGGCAGCAGCAGCGAAGGCGAACAGGATGGTGGAACCGGCGGCGACGACAGCTCCAGCATCCTCCTCTGCACCATGAAGGACCTGTCCGTCTCCGCCACGAACTACGACGGGAAGGGCGAGCCGGTCCGGCACATCCTCCTCGTCGCCACCAACACCAGCGGCAAGAAGTGCGAGATCCAGGGCGCCCCCGAGGTCACGCTCGGCGACGCCACGGGCCCGGCCCCGGTCAAGCAGGGGACCGACTCCGGCGAGGTCCTCACCCTCGCTCCCGGCGAGAAGGCGTACGCCGGTCTGCTCGCGACCGGCGGGCACATGGACACCTACGACGTGAAGTCCATGACCCTCGGCCTCGGCAGCCCCGGTGGGGAGGCCGAGCCGGACAAGCCGGTCGACCTGCCCATGCCCGTGGCGTCGTTCCCGGCCGACGACGGGCAGCGCGTCACGTACTGGGCGGGTACCGAGGGCCTCGCCATGCGGCCCGTGACGCAGTCCTGACGTACGTTCGCCGACTGGGCCGCCCGGCTGGCCTGCCCCTGGGTGGGGCTCCATGCCGAGCGGCCCCGCGTGGTGAACTGACTGACTGCCTGACAGCACTCGCCCCCGCCGGGAAGCCGGCGGGGGCGAGTGGTCGGAGTGGGGCAGGTTCTAGATGTGGACGCGGTAGCCGGGGGCTCCGGTGCCGGTGGCGATCACTCCCTGGTCGGCCCACTTGACGGTTCCGGTGGTGCTGGTGGTGTGGAAGTAGGCGTGGATGGCGCCGCTGTCGTCCAGGACGAGGTAGTCGGCGCGGCCGTCGGCGTTGATGTCGGCGAAGCGGATCTGGCCGGCGAGCCAGGTCGAGGAGCCGGTGGCGATGACGCCTTGGTCCGACCAGCCGCCGCGGCCGTTTCCACCGGTGTTGACGTACGCGCGGGTGGCGCCCTGGTCGCCGACGACGAGGTAGTCGGCGCGGGCGTCGCCGCCGATGTCGGCGAAGCGGACCTGGTTGCCCGTCCACGTACCGGAGCCGGAGGCGATGACGCCCTGGTCGGTCCACTGGATGACGCCGGTAATGGCGTCGGTGGTGTTGAGCAGGGCGCGGGTGGCGCCGTCGGGGCCGACGACGAGGTAGTCGGCGCGGGCGTCACCGCCGACGTCGGCGAAGCGGACCTGGTCGCCGGTCCACCCGCTGGAGCCGGTGGCGATGAAGCCCCTGTCCTGCCAGCCGCCGCGGCCGTCGCCGCCCATGTTGACGAAGGCGCGGACCGCCCCGTTGGCGGGGTCCACGATCAGGTAGTCGACGCGGGCGTCGCCGCCGACGTCGGCGAAACGGACCTGGCCGGCCGACCAGTCGTTGGAGCCGGAGGCGATGTAGCCCTGGTCGGTCCACTCGACGGCTCCGGTGGTGGGATGGGCGGTGTTGAGCCAGGCGCGGACGGCCCCGTTGTCGTCCACGACCAGGTAGTCGGCCCGGCCGTCGCCGTTGACGTCCACGTCGTAGTCCCCGGAGTTGCCTGCCTGGCGGGGCGGCGCGGGCTTGACGTCGACGGTCTCCTTGATCCAGCCCTTGTTGGCGGCCTCCCCGATGCCGCGCAGGAACGCGTTCGTCATCTTGGTGTAGCCGCTGTTGTTGGGATGCAGGTTGTCGTTGAGGTCGTCCGTGGTCAGTGAGCCCATACCGACCTGCTGGATCTTGTAGCCCCGCTGGAAACGGTCCAGGACGATCCCGGGGATCGCCTGGTTGTAGGTGTCGATCCGGGCCTGGACCGCAGGGTCGGTTGCCGGTACCAGGGTGGCGACCACGACCACGGTGTCGGGCGAGGCCGTATGGATCTGGTCGATGAGCGTGGCCAGTCGCTGGGGCGCGGTCGCCACCTGGTAGTTGCGGTTCATGTCGTTGGTGCCGATGTGCAGCGTGATCAGATTGGGCTTCGCCGCGGCCAGCCACGTCTCGATGTTCGCCTGCAACTCGTCGATGCGCCAGCCCGAATGCCCTTCGTGACGCGTCACTCCGTCGGCGTCGACCAGCGAACCCACGAACTCCACCACGCCGCCCGAACGCTGGGCGAGTCCCTGCGCCAGGGCGGGCCGGTATCCGGTCCGGGTGGTGCTGCCCACGCCCAGGGTGATCGAATCGCCCAGGGGCATGACCGTGAGCCGCGGCGTCTGCCATACCGGGCCGCCCCACGGCCGGTTCGCGGCGATGATCGTATTGATCATGGCGTAACCGGGGTAGTCCATCATGATCTCGCCTGTACGGTTCCTCGCTTCGCCCAGCGGCCCGAGAACCTTCTCGTTGACCCGGTCCGCGACGGCCTTGGGATAGGCGAAGGCGCTGGAGCCGCTCGTGTGGTTCACGTAGATGCGGTGGGCGTCGTTGTCGTTGTCCGCCGCGGTGAGGTGATCGGTGACCTTCCGGACCTTGGCGTCGATGTCGCCGGGGAGGATCGTCGCCACCTTCCAGTCGTCCTGGATGGAGATGCTGTCGCCGTTGATGCCGTACTTGGCGCTGTCCGCGCCTATGTTGCGGAAGCGCTCCAGGACGATCTTTCCGCGTACATCACTCAGCTTCGGAACGGCTGCCTGAGCCACCCCGCTGACCGACGGCCCCCAGAATCTCTTGGCATTCGGGTCTCCGTCGATATACGTGCGGAAGATCTCGACGCGTTGCGCGTCGGTCGTACTCTGCGGTTCGTCGTTGCAGACCTCGACGGCTTCGCTGCTGTTGTCGCATTCGGCCCGCATGTGCATCATGACTGTTTCGGTGGGATGCGCCGAAAGGAAGTCGTTCAGCACCCGGAGGACATCGGCGAAGTTCGCGTCCTGATAGATCGCGCCGTGGTGGATCGTGAAACTTCCGCCGATGGCCCGCACGCGGATGTCGATGGACCTGATGCCCGCCTGGAGCTGAGCGGCGAGCGTCTCGGCGCTGGGGCCGCCGTTCTGCTGCGTGTACGTGCTGTCGCCCCCGCGGATCGACAGCGTGTCGTGGGTGCCCGGCACGGACAGCCAGCCGAGCGGCGTCTCGCCGTCGACACCCTTCATCCAGTCGGGATTGTTCGCCTTCCCCAGGGACCGGTAGGCCGGGTTGTCCGTGTCGTCATCCAGCGCCCATGCCGTTCCGGGCGCCAGGACGGTGAGGATTCCGGTCATGGCGATGAGGGTGGTGAGCAGGGTGACGGCTTTGTGCCACCCGATGCTCTTCGCAAGGTAACGTCTCACGCAGGATCTCCAAGAATGCGTTCACACAAATCTGTCCTCGATGCCTCGTGCGGGGTTTGCTAATCTTCGAGAAGCTGAAAAGACGGAGCTTCCTACCCGCAGGGCGACAGGCCTTTCGCGAGCATCCCGCACCCTGCTGTCGTTTCGATAACGCGCGGCTAACGGCTGACCGGCGCGCAAGTGCGTGGAAGGCCGTCCGTAAGCTCGTCGCGCCGTCGAGCTACCCGCTGCCATACTCGCCCGGGTGCTCGGCGTCCGTATCCAAGTCGCCGCCCCCTGGCAGAAGGCATCAGCCGGCGATCGGGCCTCTTACGCCGCCGATGTCAGCCGCCGCGTCCCGGAGAACCAGTGAAGCTACCCATCACCATCCACCAAGCACGGCTCGGCTCCACGGAGTTCAAGGTCATCCGACCCGCCCGGCCCCTGGCCCACGCAGTGCTCATCGACCACGATCGGTACCTGAGCACCTCTCTCGATCAGGACGCCGCCCAGCGAATCGGTGGGCTGTGGATGCTCGCCGCCTCTTCACCGCGCTCGCTGGTCCACCTGCCGATGCGGGGGAACCGTGGCCCCTCCCACGCGCTGCCAGAAGACGCCACACGGCAGCTTGATCTCGTGCTGCTGCACCACTCGCTCCAGTTCGCACCCTCCCGCTGGAAGGAACTACGAGGACGGCTCGGGCCAGGGCGTCCGCAGACTGTGACGCTGCCCGGCGCAGGACACACCGACGAAGCCGTGATCGATCAGGAGGCGCGGCACTACCGGGAGAACCGGGATCTGTTCCACCAGCATCTCCACGCCGAGACCCTGTTCATGACCGGCAGCGCGAAGGTGTTCAGGGAGACCGCCCGGCACTTCTTCGACGTCGCCCGAAGCGGCCCCGGACACGTCCCCGCCCATCCGAGCTACCCGCACTTCTGCACACAGCTCCACTCCAACGACGGCACGCTCGGCAACGCGCGCGAGATCCACATCGAGTACTGCGACGAGTGGGACTCATGAGCCCGACCGACACGCCCCCGCCGACCAAGACGTTCAACGAACACCTCCAGCATCTCGTCGAGAGGGCCCTCGCATCCATCCCGGCCGCCGATATCGGCGACATCTACGCTGTCTCCTTCCTCATCGACAACGAGGACGACGACCCTCGGCAGCCGACATTGACGATCGGCTACAACACTGAGACTCAGGCCCGTCACAGCATCCAGTGCGCCTCTGACCAGGCAGAAGCCCGATGGAACTACGCCTTCTGGATCCAGAACGAGCTGGCTGTGGTCGGCGACCTGACCAGCGACCCCGCCGGGGCCGCAGCTCGCCAGGAGTGGATCAGCGACCTCGGACTCTGGTACGACGAGCCGACCGACCTTGCCCGCCGGGATGCGGTCATCGGGCCACTCGCCGCGCAGATCGAGGCCTGCTTCAACCAGACCTGCTGCCGGCTCGCTCGAACCCTCCATACGACCGGCGCCATCGAAAGATCTGTCGGTCGAGCCGTGCCGGTGATCGTCCACGAGCTGGAGTACTACGAGCCGATCGCCCGGCAGACCGAAGCCGCCAACCCGCCCGGCTTCGCCGACGAGTTCACCTCATGGGTCCGCCATGGCTGAGGCATTCGGACAGTTCCAGTACCCGACTCCGCCATGAGCGGTGCTCGACGGACGAACTACTGAGGTTCAACTCGTGGAGGCGTAGAGGCTGATGGTTGGTCGTCCGCTGCTGTGGCTGAGCGTTCCGGTTGGCCACTGAGCGTTGTCCTTGGCCAGTTGAGCGCACGGAGTCGAGTGACCGTGACTGGACAAGATGGTTGGCAGTTGATCGAGACGACTGAGCCGACCCACTAGCGTATTGACGTGCACATCCTCGATGACCCCCGCTTGTCGCCCCGCGTCGCGACTCTTCTGGCGCGGGCGCGGCGCGGCGCTGAGATGCCCGCCGACCGTATACGTGCACTGGCCCGCGCGGAGACTTCCGACGGGGATGAGGCAGCCGTGCCGCCCGAGGCCATCGAGGCGATGATTCGTTTCGAGGAACGCTACGGCGGCCTGTGGTATCCGCTCCTCGGCTCCAACGGCATGGAACACGGCCTGGGCGGCGAGGCCACCATCTACCTCGGCATCGACGGCTGGACCTTCCAAGGCATCCACGATGGTGACCAGGCCTGGTCGGTCGATGTCCTCCCGGACCAGCGCACCGCCATGACGCTCGCGGGACGTACCCGGATCATCAACAGCAGCATCCTTCAACGCCTGGAGGCCCACGCCCAGTTGTCGCAGGCTCGAGGCTGGCCCCATGTGACCTACGCTGTTGCCACCGAATCCAGCCAGGAACCGACGGTCGCCGAAGCCGGCCTCCCCGCCCTCGACGTCGAGGCGACTGGGCCCGCCGACAGGTGGTGGGTCGGCAGCGAGACCGCGATTCATCTGAAGCTTCACAAGTGGTGGGGCGAAGAGGATATTTGGGTCGCGCGCTGCTTTACGGAGCGGGCCGAGAAGCTGGCGACCACGGTCGATGCGCTACGGCACGCGGTGACGGGTGGCGTGTGGCGGAACGAGGACTGGTGCGGGCTGTGTACCCACGCCAGGCAGCCAGCGCAAGCGTGCCTTCCCCACGCGGGGAAGCGGAGCAGCTGACCCCGGAGAAGCCGCCCTCATCGACGACCATCAGAGTACGAGACCTGGGCATGGCGCCGGAGTCTCTGCGCGCCACATCCCCGGGGGCCGGGTGTCGGCCGTCGGCATCCCGTCCGGCCGATCCAGCGGGGCTTCCCGGAGGCTGACTCAAACCCCGGTCCCGAAGCCCACGCGATGATGACAGTGGCCTTTGGCATCATGCCCGCATGGATCTCCACCTCGCACCACCTGTCGGCGTCGGCCCCCTCCGTATCGGTATGACCCGGCAGGACGCCAACACCGCGCTGGACTCGCTCCGCGATCTCTCCGAGATCTCGGAATCAGATCGGCCAGGACAGCACATCTTCCGGCCGAGCGGACTGATGGTCAGCATGCACTGCATGCGGGGCGAGCTCCAGGCGGTTGAGCTCGCCCGTCCGATGGCCACGACAGACCGGGTGGTCTTCCGCGACGTGGACGTCTTCGCGCTGCCGGCCCGCGAGGTGGTTGCCCGCATGCGCGAACACACGACGATCGAGGCCGATCAGGACGACCCCGCTTCCTTCGTCGCCCCCGACCTCCTGCTGAGCTTCTGGCGTCTGTTCGCAGCCGACGAGGACCCGGACGAAGAACAGGGCCACTACTTCACCACGGTCCTGCTGGCCCGGCCCGGCTACTACGACACACCCGCCGAAGCCGAGGAACGGCTCCGCCGGAACGCGTAGACCACCTCCCTCCGTAACGACGTCAAACTCCTCCGAGCCAGGGCCCGAGTCCCCGAAGTGCCCGGTTCGGCTACGTCTCGAAAGCCCCTCCCGGAGTCGGCTTCGCCGATGTACGGTCGGGCGGCCAGATCAGCGAGCAGAGGGGGACGGGGCGGGATGAGCGGAGACCGGGAGAAGCTGCTGCGAGCGGTGGAACTGTTGTTGCTGCCCGGCGTGACGACGACACCGATCAGCAAGCTGATGCCGTTCCTGACGGGCAACAACCACCGGAAGTACGAGATCGCCAAGGTGGTCCGTGAGGCCATGAACAACATGACGGGCGAGGGCCTGGAGGACGAGCAGCGCGTGGAGTTGATCTCGATCGCCGAGGTCGTGCGCCGGCACTAGTAGGGCTTGGTCAGGTTGGTATCGCCGTGGGTATGTCGCGGTGACAGGTGGGGTAGGCGCCGTTCCAGGTGGCGAGGAGAGTCTGTAGTTCGCGGACGATCCGGTAGAGGCTCAGGCCGGCGCCGTGTCTTTTGGGGCTCTGGCCAGCCGCTGGAGGGTGCAGAAGGCGTGGGCGACGGAGGCGAGGGTGACGTGGTGGTGCCAGCCGCCCCAGGTGCGGCCCTCGAAGTGGGCAAGTCCCAGGGCCTGTTTCATCTCGCGGTAGTCGTGCTCGATGCGCCAGCGGAGCTTGGCCAGGCGGGCCAGGGTGGTCAGCGGGGTGTCGGCGGGCAGGTCGGACAGCCAGAACTGGACGGGTTCGGCCTGGTCGGCCGGCCACTCGGCGAGGAGCCAGCACTCGGGCAGCTCCGGGCCGTCAACGGCCTGGCGGACCTCGCGTCCGGCAGGCCGGATCCGCATGGTCACAAACCGCGAGTACATCCGCTTCAAGCCGCTGCGGCCGGTGCCGGGCCGGGAGCCCTCGCGCCATTGCACCGGCTTCGCCGCCTTCCGGCCCGCCGCGATGACCAGCTGTTTCACCGACCGCGGCTTGTCCGGGCACTTCGCAACGGGCGGCCGTCCGTTCCCGCGGTAGGGCTCGGTCACCGGCACTGCCTCGCCGGGCTGGGCCGAGAGGGTGGTGGAGATTCCCACGACGTAGTGGAGGCCGCGGGCCTGCAGGCCGTGCCGGAATGCCGCGGCGTCTCCGTATCCGGCGTCCGCGATGGCCAGCGGCACCTCGATACCCCAGGAGCGGGTCTCGTCGAGCATGTCGAGTGCGAGTTGCCACTTCTCCACGTGCCGGACGTCGTCGGGGATGCCGCAGGCGGTGCGGCGGGCAGCCTTGTCCGGGTCCGCCTTCGGCGAAGCGGGATCCCAGGTCTCGGGCAGGAACAGCCGCCAATTGACCGCTGCCGAGGCATGGTCGGACGCCAGGTGCAACGAGACCCCCACTTGGCAGTTGGTGACCTTGCCCGCGGTGCCGGTGTACTGCCGGGACACGCACGCCGAGGCGTTTCCGTCCTTGAGGAACCCGGTGTCATCGAAGATCAGCGCACTCGGCCGGATCGCCGCTTCCATTCTCCAGGCCAGCCGGGCCCGCACATGTGCCGGATCCCACGGGCTGGTGGTGATGAAGTGGGCCAGGGCCTGCCGGTTCCCGTCCTCACCCAGCCGGGCTGCCATCGGCTCGACCGACTTACGCTGCCCGTCGGCCAGCAGCCCACGCAGGTAGACCTGCCCCCACCGACGCTGGTCGTTCCGCGCGAACGGCTCGAAAACCTCCGCCGCGAAATCCTCCAGATCACACCGCACCGCGGCCAAGTCCTCAGGTGTCACATCCGATCAACGACACAGCCACTCATCTGGACACGCCACCAACGACTGAACCTGACCAAGCCCTACTAGCTTGATCTTTAACCTGTGCGGCGTGGGCGAGGAGTGGTCGACTTCTTGTTCCGGGACGTGGCAGTGCCCGTCTTGCGGGGTGTGTGGACGT
>NZ_JBSGTX010000111.1:0-17534 GCF_053607625.1 Streptomyces sp. NPDC055103 | reverse complement strand
GAAGCTCCGCTGCAGCACCACCCGAATCACCGCGGTCGTCCGAGCCGTCGTCGCCCTCGAACTCGCCAGCTGATCAAGATGGAAAAGGCTCATTGGGTCCCGGTGGCGGATCCTGCCGCCAGGAAAGATCGCCGTGATCGTCCTGGCCGTACTGCGCCACGACCAACACCTGGCCGACATGGCCGGCGGCAACGACGTGTCCGAGTCCACCGTCCGCCGCTGGCGCGACGAGCTGATCGGACTGCTCGCCGCCCAGGCACCGCGCCTGGACCGCGCCCTCAAACAGGTCGCCGAGCAGGGCGGGGAAGTGGTCCTGGTCGACGGCACCCTCATCCGCACCAGGCGCCGCACCGGCAAGGCCGACCGGCGGAACTACTCCGGCAAGCACCGCACCCACGGCCTGCACTTTCTCGCCCTGACCGACGAGAACGGGCGCCTGATCTGGATATCCGCCGCCCGGCCCGGCCGCACCCACGACAACACCGCCGCCCGCCACGACCACATCCTGGCCCACCTGCGCGCCGCCGGCCTCGGGGCACTGGCCGACCTCGGCTTCCGCGGCCTGGACAACGACATCCTCGACCCCGTGATCGTCACCGGCTACGCCGCCAGCCGCACCCACAAGCTCACCCCAGGCCAGAAGACCGCCAACCGCGTCCTCGCTGTCGGACGGGCACCAGTCGAGCACGGCTTCGCCCACCTCAAGAACTGGCGGGTCCTCACCAAGCTACGAACCGATCCAGCCCGGGCCACCCGACTCCTGCGCGCTCTGCTCGTCCTGACGAACCTCGAAGTCAACCGCTGACGGACGATCTTCTCCTCGGACTCCCGCCCACGACCAGCACGAGTACCCCGAGGACCGATCACACCAGCCCCTTGACCTGGGACTTCAAGTTGGCGGGAACTCACTCTGGTGCGCCGGATGACGATGGACGCCACCGCCGATGCCGCACCGCGATGGTGCACCGCACCCGGTGCGCCGCACCACCCGACGACGCCGCGCACTCGCGCGCGCGCCCGGTGCACCGCACCCGATGTCCCGCACCGCACCGGTGCGCCCACCGCCAACCCCCCTTGTCCAGGTCTGCTACCGAGGACGTTTCCCCTTGACACAGCCTGTTTTGGCTGGCGATCAGGTCGCGGTCAAGGGGGTGTGTGATAGAGGAGCCCGCCCGACCGTGGCGCGCGCCTGGTGCGGTGCGGTGATGCCGACGGAGCGCACCACGACGGGCGGCGCGGTGGCGCGGCAGTGGTGCGGTCCCGATGTGCGCCGCAGCACCGCCGTCCCGGATGCGCTTTACGCGGTGGTCCGGCCCACCGGGTGCGCTTCCATCGGCTGCTTCATCCCGGCGGCCTCCAGCTGGCGGAGTACGTCGGCGACGTACTCCGGCTCCATCGGAGCGAGCGGCGCGGTGACGGTGTTCTCGGGCATGACAGCTCCTCACGTACGGTCCGCCCCGCTTATCGCGGCGGCCTTGGAACTGATGCTCTGATCGCGGCCCTGTGGACAGAGTCCGCGCACCGTCGGTGAGCGCCGCCGGGCTCCAACCAGCCCTTGCTGCCCGGTACCGGCCGGTCGGCGTGTCGTTACTGATGGGGAGGTATCCCGACCGTCCGTCCGTCAGTGGGGAGACGTTGTTGCTGCCCGCGCTGCCCGGAGGCGTGAGGGTGCTACCGACAGCGTGGTCGAAGGGGAGGTCTGTGCATGATGAGCGATGAGACTTTGTCTGGTTCGTCCGAGCTGCGCGAGTCTTACGCGCTGTGCGAGTCGTTGATCAGGCGGTTCCATCCACCGATGTGGCGGGCAACCGAGCTGCTGCCCGCCACGGTTCGCCCCTTTATGCACGCTGTCCACGGCTTCGTTGCGCAGACTGATGACATCGCCGACAGGGACGGAACGGTGTCGGAGCGTCAGCAGCGGCTTGCCCGTTGGTGCGCCGCCACTCGCGAGGGGCTGCGTTCGGGGGGCAGCGGGCATCCGATGCTGCGGGCGTTCGTGGACACGGTGTGGCGGTGGAATCTGGACCGTGCGGTGATCGAGGAGCTTCTGGGCACCTTGGAAGCCGACTGCGTCAGTCCGCCTGTCTTCGAGACGTTCGATGACCAGCGGCGATATCTGAGGGGTACGGGGGGTGTGACTTATGAGCTGTGGTCCCCGCTGCTGGGTGTGAGGGACCCAGAGATGCTGGCGCTGGCCTCTTTGCTGGGAGAGGCGGGCCAGGCCGTGGACAACTTCGAGGACATGCCGGAGGACCTCGCTGCCGGCCGCTGCTACCTGCCGCGCGCTGATCTGCGGGCGCTGGGACTGGAGGTGAGTGATCTCCAGTGCGGCACACGCCCCGGGGCGCTGGCGGAACTGGTGCGCTTGCAGCTCGGCCGCTGGCACGTCCTGCTGGAACAGGCGGCGGCGGTGACGGGCATGGTGGAGCGCCAGTATCGGCCGTTCCTTCACCTGGTGGTACTGGGAAGCCATCTGCAGTTCGACGAGACCGCACTCCGCCAGGAGCGGGTCTTCACTCAGGGCCTTGAGCCGCTGACGTCCGCCGACGGGACCTCTCGCCGCCCGGTATGGCCGCACGCGCAGGTGGATGCGGTACCGGAGCATGTCGCGGTCATCATGGACGGCAACCGTCGATGGGCCTCGGAGCAGGGCCGGCCGGCATCCTGGGGGCATCAGGCGGGTCAGTGGTCCGCGATGCGGCTGGTCAACGCCGCGCTGCGGCTGGGAGTGCGGCACCTGACCTTCTATGCGTTCTCCACCGAGAACTGGTCCCGTTCTCAGGACGAACTGGACGCTTTGTTCGAGATCATGGGCGATGCGATGGCCCGGGGGGGTGCGGAGTGGCTGCACGACCTGGGGGTGCGGGTGCGCTGGTGCGGGCGGCGTGACCGCATCGACGCGTCGCTGGCCTCCGCGCTGACCCTGGTGGAGAGCATGACGTCGAACAACGAGACGCTGACGCTGACCGCCTGCGTCGACTACGGCGGCCGCGAAGAACTGGTCGAGGCCGCCCGCGCGCTGGCCGCCGAAGCGGCCACCGGAGCGATCCGGCCCGAGGACATCGGCCCCGCCGACCTGGACCGGCACATGTACGCACCCGGCCTTCCGGACGTTGATCTGCTGATCCGCACCTCCGGTGAGCAGCGGATCAGCAACTTCCTGCCCTGGCATCTGGCCTATGCCGAGATGGTCTTCGACCCGACGCCCTGGCCCAGCTTCGGTCTGGAACAGCTACGGGAAGCGGTCACCGTCTACGCCGGCCGCCAGCGCCGCTTCGGCGGCACTCTCCCCGGACCCACCCGGCCAACAGAGCCGGCCCGCTCAGCAAAGCCGGCTTAAGCCCTCCTGAGCCCGGGCCCGGGCGTCCTGAGCCCGGGCCCAGGCTTACCTCACGGCTTCGGCGGCGTGTACGTGCCCGCTACGGTCACATACCCCAGCACCGTGTCTTCGCTGAACGCGGACGTGCCGAACGTCGCGGTGTACGCCTCGAGCATCTCGGGGGTGGCGTACAGCGGCACCTCGCTGAGCCGAACCTTCAGCGGCTTGCCCACCGGAACCTTGTCGGTGGACAGTTTCCCCTTCTCCGCCCCGCACCGGAGGGCCGAGGTGTGTTCGACAGTGACGCCGTTGACCTTGCACTTTCCCGACGCCAGTTCGTCCTTCAGAGCGCCCTCCAGGTCGGTGAGCAGAACGTTGCCCAGCGGCGACCGCACCGAGACCCCGCCGTCGAGAGCACCGTTGCCCTTGGCCTTCGGCAGCTTCGTCAGCGAGGGGTCGCCCTTGCCGGACCGCACGGGGAACCGCACCGCCGGACCACCGGAGGACTTGACCATCTCGGCAGGGGCCACAACCTCGACCACCGCTCCCAGCCGGTCCAGCTCCGCCTGGACCGGCTGGGACCACCGGACCTCGACCCAGCCGTCGGAGACCGTGCCGTACTTCTCATCCGCCGCGGACGCCGTCCCGGCGAACTGCGCCAGCAAGGGCGCGGCCAGAGCAGCACCCAGAACGTTTCGTCGTGTCGCACTCATCGATGCGCACCATCCTTCCCCGGGCCGTAGGGCACGACCCGCAAGGAATCCTTCAGGCACCCTGCTGCCTGGTCCGCGGAGAGCCCGCAAACCACCCGAAAGGACGCAAGGAAACTCCGGCCGATGACGCGACACCTCAAACGCCAAGGGACGCCACCCTCACCCAAGACGATCACCGCCCGTGACCCGAGCTTGCCAACTGACGTGCGCCACCCTTGCCTGGGCGTTCTCGCATTCTTGTCTGGTGTGGTTCTCATTTCAGTGTCCGGATGGGTGGATGCGGTTGAGTGGGCTGTTTGGTTTTGTCTTGCGTGGTGTTCGGGGTGATGGGGGAGGGTGTCGGGCTGGACAGTGAGATGAGGACGGTTGGTCAGTGATTGAGAATCAGCTGGTCAGCAAGGTGAATGCTCCAATGGAGTAGGCTCCCTTCTTGATCATTTTTGGTGGGCTGTGGGTGCCCGTTGTGGTGGGGAGCGTGTTGGTGGGGGCTGTGTCGGATGCGGGGGTGTTGCGGCCGGTCGCGGTGCGGCGGTTGCTGGCGCTCGCCGAGCGGGGGGAGTTGACGGCTGGTCATCGGCGGATGGTCGCTGACACGCTGGGGGTGTCGGAGCGGACGGTGCGCCGGTGGCTGGTGGCGGCGCGCGTGGACGGCCGCTTGGAACGGGCTGAGCGCTGCCGGTTCACTCTCACGCCCAAGTTGGCTCGTCGGCTTGCGTTCCACCGAGGGAGCGTGGCCGGGTTGCACCGGGAGTTGGTGGCCGAGGCGGCCGCGGCGGGTGGGGCGGTGCCGTCTTTGGCGACGTTGTACCGGGCGGTTGAGCGGGATGTGTCGCCGGGGTTGCGGGCGGGGATGCGTGGTGGTGAGGCCGCACGCCGGGATCATGACGTGTTTCTTGAGCGGCCTGCCGGTCACCGTAATGACGTATGGGAGACCGACCACGTCCAGGTGAAGGTCGAGGTGGACATCGACGGAACGCCAGGACGTCCGTGGGTGACCTGGTTCATCGACTGTGCGACGCGGGTGATCTGCGGGTTCGCTGTGACCGCGCAGGTCCCTTCCCGGGAGTCGGTGCTGGTGGCGCTCAGGGACGCGGTCTCGCGGGAGGGTGAGCACGGCCCGTTCGGCGGTCTGCCGGGGGCGGTACGGGTGGACCGGGGGCGGGACTTCCTGTCGCGCACGGTGGGGGAGGCGCTTGGGGCGTTCGCGGTCCCGGTGGTGGACCTGCCCGGCTACAGCCCGCATCTGAAGGGCACGGTAGAGGCGTTGAACAGGGCGGCGAAGCAGATGTTCTTCGCCCAGTTGCCTGGTTACACCGCCGCGCCGAGTCTGAAGGGCGGCAGGAAGCCGGCCGCCGGGCAGCGGCTGCTGCCGCTGGAGGCGTTCATCGAACTGCTGGTGCAGTGGGTGGCCTGGTGGAACACCGACCACCGGCCCCGCTCGCTTGCCGGCCGTACACCCGCGGCCGCGTGGGAAGCAGATCTGACCCCGGTCGAGGACGCTGAGCCGGGCGCGCTGCACATGTTCACCCTCGAGGACGACGGGCGGGTGCGCACCCTTACCGGCAAGGGGGTGCGCTGGCGCAGCCGGCACTACGTCAACGCGTGGATGACGGGGCAGGCGGGGCGGAAGGTGCGGCTGCGTTACATGCCGCACCACGAGCACGAGATCGAGGTCTATGACGCCATAACGGGGCGGCATTTGGGGTCGGCGTACCTGTCGAACCGGGCGAGTGCGGAGCAGATCCGTGAGATGAAGCGGGCCCGTGCCAGGGAGGCCGACCGGCTCAAGCGGCTGCTTCAGCCGGCGGAGAAGGACCGCGCCACCCGCTACGCGGCGGCCACCCGCGGCACGCCGGCCGAGGTGCTCGGCACGGTCACCGAGCTGGAGGCCGACACCGCGGTGCGCGCGCTGGCCGCCGCGGACCTGAGCGAGGTGGCGCTGCCCGGGTACCTGCCGCTGCCCGCCCAGCTGCCCGCGTCCTGGACCGCGCCGGACACCAAGAAGCCCGCTGCTCCCTGCCTCGAAGACGACGAAAGCATCCCTGCGCCGCGATGAACGCCATACCCGCCGCCCGCCCTTCTGCCCGTCCGCGACGCGGCCCGCTCCCGCCGCCGCGCGCCGACCACTACCTGTGGCTGCCCGACGCGCACGTGATGGGCACATCGGCGATGAGTCAGACGCTGGCCAATCTCGGGGAGGTGATCGCCGCCCGAGGGATGATGTGCGTCTATGGGGCGGCGGGGCTGGGCAAGACGATGTCGGTCAACGCCTCGCTGCGGGAGCTGGCGCCGGGCGCGACGCGCCGGATCGAGTTCCGCGGCCGGCCCACCGTGCTGGACATTCGCCACAACCTGTTCAACGTGCTCGGTCTGCCGGGCAGACCGCCCAGGCAGCCGACCGCGTTCGACACCCTTCTCAAGGATGTCCTGGCCGATCAGTTCCGGGTCCTGGTCTGCGACGAGGCGCAGTGGCTGCGGGAGGAGTCCTTCGAGTACTTCCGCCACCTGTTCGACGACCTCTACACCGACATCGCGGTGGTCTTCGTCGGCGGCGGCAACACCTACGAGGTCCTGGCCGGCAAGGACATGCTGGCCTCCCGGGTGCACATCTGGCAGGAGTTTCGGCCGCTGACCCGCAAAGAGGTCCTGACCACGATCCCCGCCTATCACCCGGTGTGGCACGGCGTGGATCCCGATGACCTGCTGTACTGCGACGACGTGGCCGCCCACGGCGTCTTCCGTACCTGGGCCAAGATCACCTACCACCTGGGGCGGGCCCTTCAGGCCACCCCCGATCTCGAGGTCAACCGGGACCTGCTGCGCTGGGTCTTCAGCAAGCTCGGCCGCCGCACCCGGCCGTGAGCACTTCCCGGACCCGCCCGCATCTGCCCGCCGCGCCCCGGCGCCGACTGAAGACGCTCACGACCCGTGAACGACATATCTCCTGACGTCACCGTCCTGCTCGACCCCGGCGACGACGCCGCTGTCACCCGCGCGGCGCTCGCCGCACACGCCCCTGCGGCCGGCTTCGTCACTGTCCACCCCACCCCGGGCACCACCAGCGACCGCTACTTCGCCCACGACCTCCTGGCGGCGCTGGGCAAACCCGCACACCTCCTGGGCTTCCCGGACTCGCGCGCCCCGGTGTGGGAGGCCGCCACCGCCTGGCTGGCGGCGATCCCCGCAACACGCCTGACGGTCCTGCGTGCTCACCTGCTCACCCGTACCCGCCTGCAACGCCTGCTCGACCTGCGGGCGTTCACCGGGGCGCACCTGGTCCTGGTGTGCCACCGCTCCCGCCCGACCGCTGCCCTGCGCGACGCTCTCACCGACGTGCCCCACACGCTCGTCCATGCCTCGGCCGCCGGCGACCTCCTCGCCGGGGCAGCCGTGCCCGGCCCGGGCCGGCCTGCCGCGCCGCCGCGGGCTGCCGGCCGCTGGATCACCGTGCCGGCGCTGGAGCGGCTGGCGGACTGGGACGGGGAGGACCACTGCATCGGATGCGTCCCGCCGCCGATAAGGTGGCGCTACCGGACCCGGCCGCGGCCGCGATCGTCACGGACCACCGTGGAGATCACCCGTCGCGTCCACGGCGTCACCGCGCACCCCCGCCTGGCCGCCGCGCTGGCCGCCGCCGTCTTCACCGGCGCCGCAGGGCAGCAACTGGGCACCGCGCGCCTGGCGGACTGGCGCGAGGAGACCTCCACCCTGGCCCTGCACGACCCGCTCGGGCAGATCGACGGCTGCGCCATCCATGCCGTTCCCGCCTGGGCGACCGTCTTCCTGCGCGCCGCCATCCACTTCACCCGCCTCGCCCCCGCACCCGGCGCACCCCTGCTGATCCGTCCCGAGGAGCACCCTGGCTTGCTTCGGCTCGCCGAACAGGCCCGACTGCGCCCACCTCAGCCCAGCACCGACATCGAGCGCGGCGCCGTTCCCGCCCGTGGGATCGAGTGGTTCTACCGAGAGCTGACGGAGTCAGGCATGGACGTCGAGGTGCCAAGGCACGCCCGGCGTCCGCGACTGCGTGTACGGCGTGTCAACAAGCCCTCGGCCGGCGCACCATGACCAGGCCGCGCGGAACCCGCGTGAACTGCTCGCCCGAGGCCGAGGTCGCGGGTGCTGCCGAGCCACGTGAATGCAGGGTCGTGTGCGCGGGGCGGATTCTGCTGCGGTGGGCCCCGCCGCCGGCTTCAGTTCCAGCGCATGCCGAGCTGGTCGAGGGCCTCGATGCGCTGCGGGTGCAGTCTTGCTCGGCGGGAACGCTGGTTGGAGATCCATATCCCGAGCTTGGTCTCGGAACCGTCAATGATCTCTACGTGTGTGCGGGGGACGTTCAGGTGCCCTTCACGCTGTGCGTAGGCGGCCGCGGCGGCGAGCTTACGCGCGAACGTCTTGTCGTGCGTGACGCGCGGCGTACTCCGGGGCCCACCGCCGGTGGGTGTCACGCCGAGCCCGGTCAGCAGCCGGCGCTGTTCCTCGTGGAGGATGTCCCAGTCGGTGCGCTGGCGGGCCGCCCAGCCGCCAATGTCTTCCCCCGCCACCATGTGCCCGGGCGCGATATCCACCGAACCGCCGGCGGTGAGGTGCTGCTTGAGGAGGGCGTAGCGGCGCTGCCAGGGTAGCGGCCACGCGGGGCACCAGCAGGGGTCGACCTGGGCGAGCGCTGCCTTGCGCGTCTCGCTCAGCGCCCCTGGTGCGCCGACGGCAAGGCGTGCCTCCCGGCGCCGGTTGGCCAGCCATACACCGATCGGGAAGCCGTCCACGACCGCGCTCTGCTCGGCCGTCAGGTGACCATGGACGGCGTGGTAGGCGCGGGCCACCTGCAGCCCCGTGGTGAAGGCGTGGTCGGGGTGGCTCCACACCATGCCCAGCCGCTCCAGAGCCTCGATGCGTACTGCGGCCAGCCGCCGGGTGTTGTAGGCCTTGCGCTGGTCGGCGATCCAATGCCCCACCGGAAAGGCGCCGTCCTTCGCGTGGAAGGGAACGGCCAGGTGGCCGTGGGTGGTGTGGAAGCGGCGGGCGGCCGACCATCCGCGCAGCCAGCCGCGGCGCTCGAGGTTGATCACGCGCAGTCTGACGAACTCCGCGATGTCGGCGGGATGGCGGTCGGTGGCGAACAGCAGCGGCCCTTCCAGGCGGGCCGCGCCCGCGGCGCCGCCGCCGGGCCAGGCGGCGAGCCGGTCGACCACGTCGGTGTCGTGGGCGGCCAGCGCGGCCAGGACCTTGACCAGCGGCAGGTAGGCCCCGGAGGCCAGCCAGTCCTCGGACTGCTCGTCAGGGGAGAGGAAGACCGGAACGATCAGGGAGGCGACCTTGTTCCCGCGCGGGCTCTGCCTAAGGGCGCGCCCGACGGTCTGGACGGTGTCGACGATCGACTCCCTGGGGTCGGCGAAGACGACCGCGTCCACCTCGGGGATGTCCACCCCCTCGGCCAGCACCCGGGCGCTGGACAGCACACAGCGCTCCGCCACCACCCCGTCCGCGTCCCAGCCGCGGGCGAACTCAGCCAGCACCTGCCGCCGGTGACCCATCCCGTGTCCGCCGTGCAGCCAGCCGGACCACACCCGCCGCGGATAGACCACCGGATCCGCGGCCCACAGCTGACGGGAGGCCTCCGGCGACGCCTGGGCGAACGCGCGGGCGTCCGCGACGCGGTGATGGAACGTCATCACCCGGTCGAGCTGATGGATGGCTGCGGTCTTGAGCACGGCCGCCGTCAGCGCCTCCAGCCGCGCCACGCTTATATCCGCCTGTACGTCTTCCTCCGGCCTCCCCTCTGCCAGGGTCTCGGCGCCGATCTCCATCACGATGATCTGGTAGCGGGCCAGCAGCCCGCGAGCGATGGCTTCGGCGAGCGAGAGCCGGTAGACCACCGGCCCGAAGACCCGCTCGTCATCCATGGACGCCGCCAGCATCGGCCCGCCCTGGGCCTCCTCGTCGTCTTCCGTGGCCCAGGGATCGGCCACCCGCGGCGTCGCGGTCAGATACAGCCGACGTTCCGCCGGCAGCACGGCATCGTCATGGACCGCAGCCCCACGCCCTACCCATCAAGCCCGAGGTCCTGTGGGCCTCGTCGACGACCACCAAGTCCCACCGGCGAAGCCCCGCCCTATGAGCCTCGGCGAGCACCGGCAGCGACGCGTACGTGGCGAACACCGTCACCCGCCCCGCCCCGCCGGCCCATCCCAGCAGCTCCCGCAGGTCGGTGGTGCAGCGCACCCCGGCGGCATCCAGCTCCGCATCCGTGCGCAGCGAGCAGACCGCCACCATCGCCCCTGCGCGGCCGGCCTCCCGCCAGGCGGCAACCGTCTGCACCAGCAGATCCAAGGTCGGCACCAGCACCAACGCCCGGCCCGAGCGCGCCACTCGCAACGCGGTGTGCGCCCCCATGAAAGTCTTGCCCGTCCCGCACGCCGAGACGATCGTGGCCCGCAGTCCCGTACCGGCAGGCGGAACGTTCCCCAGGGTGCGCACCGCCGCGTCGACTGCCTCGGTCTGATGCGCTCGCAGCACTGCCTTCCCACCCCCGTGCCGGCTCCCGCCCTGCCCGTACCCGGCCGTGGTTCGCCTGCCGCGGATCGCGCGCCGCGTTGTCCGTCTTTCGTCGGGCGGCGAGCCTCAATTCCAGGTGCACCAGCCCGAATCCGCAGATCAACAGATCTGCAGCCTGCAGTCTACGTGCGAGCTCTGCCTCTTCTCGGTGTCGTGGACACCGCCCCTGAGCCCTTGCCTGCCACAGGTCCGTCGGCGCCACCAGGGGGAGCGGCCGGGCGCGCTCCGGCCCTGGGAGGCGTAGGCGCGGACGGTGCCGGGGGTGTTGCCGAGGGCCGCGGCTACCTCCTTGTCGGTGAGGAGGTCGTCGGGGTGTTCGCCCGCGGGCAGCGGGGGGATCGGGCGTGCTCTTTCACGCCCCGCGTGAGCATCAACTCGTTGCGCCTAAGCAAGCAGACACGTCCCTCTTCACGAGAACTTCACTGAGAGGAATAGGATCCTCCGCTAGCCGCACAGGCGGCTATTCCAAGGGGAGGGATTTTACGTATGACTGACTACATATCACCACCAGACTGGACAGGTGGGAGATGGTTGACCAGACGGACTTTGCGGAGGGTGGCGCTCGCTACGGCGGCCGTGCTGGCCATCGAGACCGCCATCGTGCTGGAGACCACGGGGCAAGCTGTGGCTCTGCCGTCGCAGCTCCCAGCGGTCGACAACACCCCGTATCCGACTGAAGCGGCGGATCTGCCGTCGGCTACGGTCGCGGCCCGTCTGTCGGGCAATCGGGTGGAGGCGTTGTCGGAGCGGACGGAGTCGGCGACGACGTGGGCGAATCCGGACGGCACGGTGACGACGGATGCCGCGTCGGGCCCGGTCCGTTTCCGCGACAAGGCCACGGGCGCCTGGCGCACCGTCGACGTCAACCTGACAAAGTCTGCCGATGGTTCGGTCGTCGCCAAGGACCATCCGCTCGGTCTGAAGCTCGGGGCCAGGACCCCGGCGGTTCAGGCCGCGCGGGTGATGGCGTCGGGTGACGGCGGTGAGGCGCAGACCACCCCGGTTCCACTGGTGTCCTTGGACGCCGGCGAGGGCCGTGCGCTGGATCTGTCGTGGCGTGGTGTTCTGCCGGAGCCGGCCCTGTCGGGGACGACGGCCCGGTATACGGACGCGCTGACGGCGACGGACCTGGTCATCGAGTCGACGCGTACGGGCTTCGAGCAGTTCCTGGAACTGAAGGACCGCTCCGCGATCGACGCGACCGGTTCGGTCACGCTGACGCTGAACGCCAAGGGCATCACCGTTAGGCAGAACGCCGACCGGTCGGTGACCTTCCTGGATACCGAGTCCGGCAAGCAGGTCGGCGTGCTGCCGGCGCCGGAGATGTGGGACGCCACGCTCGATCCGCAGTCCGGTGAGCACACCCGGCGGGCCGACGTCGGCCTGAAGGTGACGCAGAACGGTGACACGGTCGACCTGACCCTCACCCCCGATGCGGCGTTCCTGGCCGACCCGGCCACCACGTTCCCCGTCACCGTCGACCCGGCGGTGAACATCGGGGCGAGCTTCGACACGTTCGTGCAGCAGGGCTACGCCGTCGACACCTCCGCGCAGACGGAGCTGAAGCTCGGCAACAACGGCTCCGGCCAGATCGCACGCTCGTACCTGTCGTTCCCCATGGCGAAGATCGCGGGCAAGCAGGTCCTCAGCGCGAAACTGAACCTGTGGAACCACCACTCCTGGTCCTGCTCCGCCCGAAGCTGGGAGGTCTGGGACACCGAACTGGCGACGGCGAACACGCGGTGGACGTCCCAGCCGCGGTGGAACGGGAAGTGGGCCACGTCCACGGCCACGAAGGGCGCCACGTCTTCCTGCGCCGACGGCTGGGTCAGCCAGGACCTCACAACCCTGGCATCGGCCTGGTCCGGCAACGGCAACGCCACGAACACCCTCGGCATCAAGGCCACGGACGAATCCGACTCATACGGATGGAAGCGGTTCCACTCCGGCAACTCGGCTTCGTACACGCCATACATGTCGGTCACGTACAACACCGTCCCGGTCGCCGGAAGCCCTACCAGCGCCACCCCAGGCCGTACGACCGCGGGCAAGAACTGGGTCACCACGACCACGCCCGCCCTCAAGTACACCGCGAGCGACGCCGAAACCACCACGCTGCGCGCGAAGTGGGAGCTGTGGGACGGCACCACCAACGTGGAGGTGTACGACCCCGGCACCCTCACCCCGGTCACGAACAAGACGGTCTCCCACACCGTGCCGACGGGCAAGCTCGTCAACGGCCGCACCTACCACTTCTCCGGCCGCGTCTACGACGGCAACGCCTGGTCGAACTGGCTGCCGGACTACTACTTCACCGTCGACACCACCAAGCCCGCCACCAGCACCATCACCTCCAGTGACTACCCGGCCAACACCTGGTCCGGCACCCCCGACGCGAACGGCCAGTTCTCCGGCTCGTTCGCCTTCACTCCGCCCACAAGCGACGTGACCGAGGTGCAGTACAAGCTGGACGCCGGGGCCTGGCAGTCCGCTGCCACCACCGGCACGACCGTCACCAAGACCCTGACCTTCGCCGCGGGCAAGCGCACGGTCACCGTCCGCACGGTGGACCCGGCTGGCAACGTCTCTACAGAGAGCGGCTACGTCTTCTACGCCGGCTCCGGAGCCGCCCTGCTGACGCCTGGCCAGGGCGAGCGTCCGGCGCGGCGTGTGGCGCTGTCGGCCGAGGGCCAGACCTCGTACACCGGTGTGACCTACCAGTACCGGCGTGGGGAGACCGACGCGTGGAAGAACGTGCCGGTCGCCGATGTCCGCAAGGGCACCGATGCGGTGTCGTCATGGCCGGTCGCGGTCACGGGCGGCAAGCAGGCGGGGCTCACGTGGAACATCACCGACACGCTGGCTGAGGACGGTCCGATCGAGGTGCGTGCCGCGTTCACCGACGGCACCACTACCGCCTACTCCCCGGCCAACGACATCACCGTCGACCGCAACGCCGGCACCGCCCCCTCCGAAGAGGCGGGCCCGGGCTCGGTGAACCTGCTGACAGGTGACTACACCCTCTCCGCGACCGACGCTTCCCTCTTCGGGCTGTCGGTGTCGCGCACGGCGTCTTCGCGCCGCGCGGACGCGGGTGCGAAGCAGGAGGGCCAGGCCGCGATCTTCGGTCCACAGTGGACCTCCGGCACCGTCGCTGAGATCACCGAGTCCGACTGGGCGTATGTGAGGCAGACCTCAGGCACTTCGGTGGCGCTGGTCGACGTCGAGGGCGAGGAGCTCGGTTTCACCGCCACCACGGGCGGCGGCTGGAAGCCCGAGCCTGGCGCCGAGGACCTGACGCTGACCGGCTCCCTCACTGGTTCCTTCACGCTGAAGGACACCGAAGGCACCCTCACCGTCCTCACAAAGCCCGACGCTGCCGCCACGACGTGGCAGGTCGCTTCCAGCACCATGGACGGCCTCGCCCAGACCACCACCACGGTCATTTCCGAGACCGTCACCGGTACGGACGGCAAGAAGCTGGCCCGCCCTAAGCTGGTCATCTCCCCGACCTCCGCCGCCTCGGCCACCACGTGTACGGCGACGCCGTCGACGAAGGGCTGCCGGGCACTGGAGTTCGTCTACGCCACCGCTACCAGCGCAACCGCCTCGGTCTTCGGTGACTTCGTCGGTCAGGTGAAGGAGATCCGCGGCTGGTCCACCGAGCCCGGCGCCGCCACGGCGAGTGCGAAGACGGTGCAGAGGTACGCGTACGACACCACGGGCCGCCTGCGCGAGACGTACAACCCGCTGATCACCCCGGCGCTGAAGACCCAGTACGCCTACGACACCGCCGGCCGCGTCACCAGCCTGACCCCTGCCGGTCAGCTGCCGTGGTCCTTCACCTACGGCAAGGCAGGCAACGCCGCCACCGCTGGCGACGGCATGCTACTGAAGGCCAGCCGCTCCGGTCTGCAGCAGGGCACCAAGGACATCGAATCCGGCACTGCGTCGACCTCGATCGTCTACGACGTCCCGCTCACCGGCACCAACGCCCCCTACGCCATGGGCGTCGCAGACGTGCAGGCATGGGGCCAGTCTGACGCCCCGTCGGACGCGACCGCCGTCTTCCCGGCCGACGCCGTCCCTGCCGCGCACTCCGGTGACGGCCTGACCGCCTCCGACTACCACCGCGCGACGGTCACCTACACCAACGCCTCCGGGCGTGAAGTCAACACCTCGGCGCCGGGCGGGCACATCTCCACCACCGAGTACGACCAGTTCGGCAACACCGTCTGGGAACTCTCGGCCAGCAACCGCGCCCTCGCTCTCGGCGGCACGCCCGCGGACCAGGCCACCCTCACCGACCTCGGCATCAACGACTTGCCTTCTGCGGACCGAGCCGACCTGCTCACCACGACCTCCGTCTACGACACCAAGGGACAGCGTGAGCTGGAGGAGTTCGGACCGTTGAGCCGGATCTCGCTGAACGGCGAGTCGGCCGTGGCCCGCTCCTGGACCGTCAACGAGTACGACGCCGGGCGTCCCACGGACGGCACGGCGAAGGTCGAGGACCAGGTCACCAAGGTCACCACCGGCGCCCAGCTTCTGGGCACCACCACCATGGCCGACTCGCGCGTCACCCAGACCGTGTACGACTGGGTCAAGGGCCTGCCGGTCAGGACGGTCAAGGACCCGTCCGGTCTCGCGATCACCGACACCACCGAGTACGACGCCCAGGGCCGGATCACCAAGCAGCTCCTTCCCGGCGCGACCGGCACTGACGCGGGCACCCGCGTGACCACCTACTGGTCGGGCACCGGCACCGGCACCTGTGCTGGTCGCCCGGAGTGGGCCGACCAGGTCTGCTCTACCGGCCCGGCGGGTGCGATCACCGGCGGCGGCACGAACCCGGACCAGCTGCCGGTCACCACCAGCGAGTACGACTGGTGGGGCAACGCGGCGAAGGTCATCGAGACCGCGAACGGCATCACCCGTACCACCACCAGCACCTTTGACACTGCCGGCCGTCCGACCAAGACCGTCATGACCGGCGGTGTGGGCCAGGCGGTTCCGGAGTCGACGGTCGAGTACGACCCGACCACCGGCCAGGCCGTCAAGACAACGTCCCCGACGGGCGGGACGATCACCAAGGAGTACGACAGGCTCGGCCGCCAGACGTCCTACACGGACGCCGACGGCGGGGGCACCATGACCGAGTACGACCTGCTCGACCGTCCGGTCAAGGCGACCGACTCGGCCCCGTCTACGGTGACCTACACCTACGACACAACCATCGAGCCGCGCGGCTTGGCCACCAAGACGACCGACTCCATCGCCGGTGCCTTCGAGGCCCTCTACGACGCGGACGGCTCCGTCACCTCGGAGAAGCTTCCCGGCGGCTACACCCTCACGGTGAAGGAGGACACCACCGGCGCCATCCTGTCGAGGGTTTACACCCGTGACAGCGACGGCCAGGTCGTCTACTCCGACACCGTCGCCGAGTCCGTCCATGGCCAGGTCACCCGCCACGACGGCTGGTCCGGCCAGGACTACACCTATGACGCCCTTGGCCGCCTGACCGCCGTCAACGACACCGGCGGTGACATCTGCACGCGCCGCAGCTACGGCTTCGACAAGCGCGCCAACCGCATCGCCCTCACCACCGCCGAAGGCACGGCCGGCGCGGCCTGCCCGACCGCCGAAGGAACCACCACCACCCACGCCTACGACAGTGCCGACCGTCTCACCGACACCGGCTACGTCTACGATGCCTTCGGCCGCACCACCGCCCTGCCCGGTTCCCAGATCGGCTTCTACACCAACGACCTGGTCCACCAGCAGACCGCGAACAACCAGCGCCAGACCTGGCAGCTCGACGCGGGCCTGCGCTTCCGCTCCTGGACCGTCGAAGAGAACACCGACGGCACCTGGACGCAGACCGCGGCCAAGGTCAACCACTACGACAGCGACGGCGACAACCCCCGCTGGATCACCGAGAACCCCAGCGACGGCAGCATCACCCGCAACGTCGACTCGGCCTCCGGCGCCCTTGCCGCCACCACCGGCAACACCGGCGGCACCGTCCTGCAGCTGACCAACATCCACGGCGACATCTCCCTCCAGCTGCCGCTGGACCCGGCCGAAGCCCCGCTGGTCCTGGACAGCGACGAGT
This sequence comes from Streptomyces sp. NPDC055103, assembly GCF_053607625.1. NCBI lineage: Bacteria > Bacillati > Actinomycetota > Actinomycetes > Kitasatosporales > Streptomycetaceae > Streptomyces > Streptomyces sp. NPDC055103. The sequence continues at coordinate 832 of NZ_JBSGTX010000111.1, read as the reverse complement.
ACGGCAACCCCCGCTCCGGCCAGCCCGCCACCCGCTACAACTGGCTCGGCGGCAAGCAGCGCTCCAGCGAGACCCTCACCGGCCTCACCCTCATGGGCGTCCGCGTCTACAACCCGGCCACCGGCCGTTTCCTCTCCCTGGACCCGGTCTATGGCGGCAGCGCCAACGCGTACGACTATGTCAACGCCGACCCGCTGAACTCCTACGACCTCGACGGCAGGTGGAGCTGCGGCTGGTGCAAGAAGAAGTGGAACAAGTTCAAGCGGAGCAGTGTCGGCAAGCACATCCGCAAGTACCGCACGTTCTACGGCGGAGTCGCGGCCTTCGGTATCGGCATCGTCGGTGCGGCCTGTATCGCCGCCACGGCGGGTATCTGCGCGGGCGCTGGCGGCCTGATCATCGGCGCCGCCTTTGGCGCGGGCGGCGCGGCCGTCAACTACCGCATCGCCAACTCCAAGCGCACCCGATCCGGCTACTACAAGCGGATGGCGTTCGGTGCGGCGACCGCCTTCGGCGGAGGCGTGTGGAGCCGGTTCCGGCTCCGCGGCTCCCCGCAGAGCCCCAAGCGCTGGCTCGACTCCTTCCGGCGTGAGAAGAACTTTGGCACGCGCCGCGGCAAGGTCCACGTGCACTGGGGATTCGGCACCAGGTGGGTCCGGTAACCGCATCACAGTGATCCGTGACCTATGACCGCCCGGCGCGGGCGATGACTCGCTAGCGTCACCCCGAGGGGCGGGCCCCCCCCGGGGGGCCGCCCCCCCCCCCCCCCCCCCCGGGGCCCCCAAAACAACCCCCCCCCCCCCACCAAAAACAGGCGCGGAAAGTGGGCGGG
>NZ_JBSGTX010000110.1:0-17864 GCF_053607625.1 Streptomyces sp. NPDC055103 | reverse complement strand
GGCCGGGGCAGCGGGCGCGGCCGGAGCCGCGACCGGGGCGGCCGGAGCCACCGGGGCCGGAGCCGCGGCGGCCGGAGCCGCGACGGGGGCGGCCGGAGCCGGGGCGGCGGCAGGAGCCGGAGCGGCACCCGCGGCACCGATGACGGCGAGCTTGGCGCCGACCTCGGCGGACTCGTCCTCGGCGACGACGATCTCCAGGAGGACACCCGAGACCGGGGCCGGGATCTCGGTGTCGACCTTGTCCGTGGAGACCTCGAGCAGCGGCTCGTCGGCCTCGACGGTCTCGCCGACCGACTTCAGCCAGCGGGTCACGGTGCCCTCGGTGACGGACTCGCCCAGCGCGGGCAGCACGACGTCGGTACCGGCGGCGCCACCGGCCGGAGCCGCGGCGGGGGCCTCGGCGACCGGCGCCGGAGCGGCCGGAGCGGCGGGGGCCTCGGCCACGGGGGCCGGGGCGGCGACGGGCTCGGCGGCCGGGGCCGGAGCCGCGGCCGGGGCACCGGTGCCGTCGTCGATGATGGCCAGCTCGGCGCCGACCTCGACCGTCTCGTCCTCGGCGACCTTGATGGAGGCCAGGATGCCCGAGGCGGGGGCGGGGATCTCGGTGTCGACCTTGTCGGTCGAGACCTCGAGCAGCGGCTCGTCGGCCTCGACACGCTCGCCCTCGGCCTTGAGCCAGCGGGTGACGGTGCCCTCGGTGACGCTCTCGCCGAGCGCCGGCAGGGTTACGGAAACCGACATGGTTTCAGTTGCTCCTAACGAATTGCGGAAAGTGGTCGTCGCGCCCTGTGATGACGTCAGCGTCAGTCGTGGGAGTGCAGCGGCTTGCCGGCCAGGGCCAGGTGGGCCTCGCCGAGCGCCTCGTTCTGCGTCGGGTGGGCGTGGATGAGCTGCGCGACCTCGGCCGGCAGCGCCTCCCAGTTGTAGATCAGCTGCGCTTCGCCGACCTGCTCGCCCATGCGGTCACCGACCATGTGGACGCCGACCACGGCACCGTCCTTGACCTGGACGAGCTTGATCTCGCCCGCGGTCTTGAGGATCTTGCTCTTGCCGTTGCCCGCGAGGTTGTACTTGAGGGCGACGACCTTGTCCGCGCCGTAGATCTCCTTGGCCTTGGCCTCGGTGATGCCGACGGAGGCGACCTCTGGGTGGCAGTACGTCACCCGCGGCACGCCGTCGTAGTCGATCGGCACGGCCTTCAGGCCCGCGAGGCGCTCCGCGACGAGGATGCCCTCGGCGAAGCCGACGTGCGCGAGCTGGAGCGTCGGGACGAGGTCGCCCACGGCCGAGATCGTCGGCACGTTGGTACGCATGTACTCGTCGGCCAGGACGTAGCCGCGGTCCATCGCGACGCCCTGCTCCTCGTAACCGAGACCGGCGGAGACCGGGCCGCGGCCGATCGCGACGAGCAGCACCTCGGCCTCGAAGGTCTTGCCGTCGGCCAGGGTGACCTTGACGCCGCTGTCGGTGTACTCGGCGGACTGGAAGAAGGTGCCGAGGTTGAACTTGATGCCGCGCTTGCGGAACGCGCGCTCAAGAAGCTTCGAGCTGTTCTCGTCCTCGACCGGCACGAGGTGCTTCATGCCCTCGATGACCGTCACGTCGGTCCCGAAGGACTTCCACGCCGAGGCGAACTCGACGCCGATGACACCGCCGCCGAGGATGATCGCCGACTCCGGGACCCGGTCCAGGTTCAGCGCGTGGTCCGAGGTGATGATCCGGTTGCCGTCGATCTCCAGGCCGGGGAGCGACTTCGGCACGGAGCCGGTGGCGAGGAGGACGTGACGACCCTCGACGCGACGGCCGTCGACGTCGACGGAGGTCGGGGAGGAGAGGCGACCGGTGCCCTCGATGTAGGTCACCTTGCGGGAGGCGACGAGACCCTGCAGACCCTTGTACAGGCCCGAGATCACGTCGTCCTTGTACTTGTGCACGCCCTTGATGTCGATGCCCTCGAAAGAGGCCTTGACACCGAACTGCTCCGCCTCGCGCGCCTGGTCGGCGACCTCGCCGGCGTGGAGCAGGGCCTTTGTCGGGATGCAGCCGTTGTGCAGGCAGGTGCCGCCGAGCTTGTTCTTCTCGATCAGTGCGACGTCCAGGCCCAGCTGCGCTCCGCGCAGCGCCGCGGCGTAACCGCCGCTACCGCCGCCGAGGATCACTAGGTCGAAAACGGTGCTGGCGTCGTTCGCCACGTCACGTCCTCCATGCATGTGCGCTCGTCGCCGGTCTTCAGTGACCGGGCGGCGGCTGGTGTTCGGCCGCTTTATTTCGGCCCTGTGGTGGGGGCCCTGTCCTGCCGAGAACCCATCTTCGCACTTGTTGACGGATGGCGGGACGCGGGGCCGTGCTCTGAGACGGCCGATCGTCCGTACGGCGGGATCGCCGCAGCGTACGAACCTACGGATTTCGTCGCGAGCGAAGAGGTGCTGACCGCCGTGAACGGGGGCGGCCCCGGGTACGAGACCCGGGGCCGCCCCTGTCACGGGTGTGCTCAGAGCTCGCCGGCGGCCGTGAGCTCGGCCAGCTTCACCAGGGTGCGCACCGAGGAGCCGGTGCCGCCCTTCGGGGTGTACCCGTACGGGGCGCCCTCGTGGAAGGCCGGGCCCGCGATGTCGAGGTGGGCCCAGGTGATGCCCTCGCCCACGAACTCCTGGAGGAAGAGACCGGCGACCAGGCCGCCGCCCATCCGCTCGCCCATGTTGGCGATGTCGGCGGTGGGGGAGTCCATGCCCTTGCGCAGGTCCGCCGGGAGCGGCATCGGCCAGGACGCCTCGCCGACCTCCTCCGCGGCCTCGTGGATCGCGGTGCGGTAGTCGTCGTCGTTGGCCATGATGCCGAAGGTGCGGTTGCCCAGGGCCAGGACCATGGCGCCGGTCAGGGTCGCCACGTCGACGATCGCGTCCGGGTGCTCCTCGGAGGCCTTGGTCAGCGCGTCGGCCAGGACGAGCCGGCCCTCGGCGTCGGTGTTGAGGACCTCGACGGTCTTGCCGCTGTACATGCGCAGCACGTCACCCGGGCGGGTGGCGTTGCCGGACGGCATGTTCTCGGCGAGGGCGAGCCAGCCGGTGACGTTGACGGCGAGACCGATGCGGGACGCGGCCACGACGGCGGCGAACACGGCGGCGGCGCCGGACATGTCGCACTTCATCGTCTCGTTGTGGCCGGCCGGCTTCAGGGAGATGCCGCCGGAGTCGTAGGTGATGCCCTTGCCGACGAGGGCGAGGGTCTTCTCCGCCTTCGGGTGGGTGTAGGCGACGCGGACCAGGCGCGGGCCGCGGACGGCGCCCTTGCCGACGCCGAGGATGCCGCCGTAGCCGCCCTTGTCGAGCGCCTTCTCGTCGAGCACCTGCACCTTGAGGCCGTGCTCCTTGCCGGCGGCCGTGACCACGGCGGCGAACGACTCGGGGTAGAGGTCGTTCGGCGGCATGTTGATCAGGTCGCGGGCGCGGTTCATCTCCTCGGCGACGGCCAGGGCGCGCTCGACGGCGGCCTTGTAGGCCTTGTCGCGCGGCTTGGCGCCGAGCAGGGCGACCTCGGCCAGCGGCTTCTTCGCGTCCTTGGAGATCTCCTGGTACGCGGTGTAGGCGTACGCGCCGAGCAGGGCGCCCTCCGCGACGGCGGCGGCGTCCTCGGCGGAGGCGATCGGCAGCGCGAACGCGGCCTTCTTCGAGCCGGTCAGGGTACGGGCGGCGGTACCGGCGGCACGGCGCAGGGTCTCCGCGCCGTACGACTCGCCGTCCTCGGGGGCGGTGCCCAGGCCGACGGCCAGGACGACGGGGGCCTTGAGACCGGCGGGCGCGGGCAGCTTGATCGCCTCACCCTCGGAACCCGAGGCGCCCAGGGTCTCCAGGACGGCGGCGAGCCGCCCGTCGAAGGCCTTGTCGACGGCCTCGGCGCCCGGGGCGACGACAAGCGCCTTCCCGGTCTTCGCGACGCCGACCACGAGGGCGTCGGCGCGCAGCGTCGCCGCACCGGCAGTGCTGAGAGTGAGAGCAGTCACGGTGGTGAATTCTCGCTTCCATTGAGTTCTGTGGCGGTCGAGGGATGGGCCGACCGTGCCCGCCGCATCGTATTTCGGCCCGGGGAGCGCCGAGAACGAGCCTACGCTCGCTCATCGCGTTCGCTCACGGCGGCAGTGATTCACTCATCCGTGGTGTCTCTTTCATGTTTACCGTTCAGGCTCGGACCGCTCGTCCACACTCGCCTCAATCCCGCAAGGCGACGCACTCGCCTTCGCACCATCTGCATCATCTCCACAGGTCCCGCCGGTCCGGCTCCGGCCCGGACGGGCCTGCCGAGGGGGGACACCACCGATGGACTCCGGCCGAATCCGCACGCCCAGAACGCCCCGCACCGCACCGCGCACCGGGCCCCGCACCGCGCCTCGTACCGCCAGGATCGCGGCCCTCGCCGCCGCCGCGCTGCTCGCCACCGTCCTGCCGTCCGCGCAGGCCGTGGCCGCCGCGGTGCCCCGCGTCGACCTGACGGTCCTCGTCGTCGACGACGGCGGCAGCGCCGTCGAGGCGATCACCGCCGAGCTGAAGGGCTCCGGCGTCCCGTACCGCAGGATCGACCTCAACGACCCGAACCGGCCGGTCCTCGACACGGCCTTCCTCAGCGACACGCTCGACGGCCGCCCCCGCGCCAAGTACCAGGGCGTCGTCCTGCCCCACGAGAGCGCCTTCGGCCCCGACTCCGCCGAGCACACCGCCCTCCAGGCGTACGAGCGGACCTTCGGGATCCCGCAGGTCGACGCCTACACCTGGTCGCACCCGGGCGTCGGCCTCGACTACACCAACGAGGGCGGCTGGTCCGGCGTCCTCGACGGCACGACGGCCGGCGTCACCGCCGCCGGGAAGACGGGCCCCTTCCGGTACCTCGCGGGGGCACTCACCTTCGAGGACAACGACCCGGCGATCGCCGAGAGTTACGGCTACGCGGGCCGCCCCCGGGCGGGCTTCACCAGCTACCTCGACGTCCCCGTCGAGGGCGGCGGCCGGGCCAGCCTCGTCGGCGAGTACACCGCCGACGGGCGCCGCGAGCTCGTCGTCACCTTCGCCTACAACCAGTACCAGCGGCAGTTCCGCGCCCTCGCCCGCGGCATCGTCGAATGGCTCACCCAGGGCGTCCACCTCGGGCAGAGCCGCAACTACCTCTCCGTCCACGTCGACGACGTCTTCGCCCCCGACGCCCGCTGGGACACCGCGCTCAACTGCACCCCCGGCGACTTCGACTGCGTCGGCGACGACGGCGAGGGCGTCAACCCCATCCGGATGACCGTCGCCGACGCCCAGTACGCCGCCGCCTGGCAGAAGGCCTCCGGCTTCACCCTCGACATGGTCTACAACGGCGGCCAGGGCGAGCAGTGGAAGACCGAGCACGGCGGCACCGACCCGCTCACCACCCAGCTGGTCGCCGACCGCGCCCAGTACCGGTGGATCAACCACACCTACACCCACCCCTTCCTCGGCTGCGTCCAGGACAACACCACCGTCCCCTGGCAGTGCGCCAAGGACCTCTCGGGCAACACCCTGTGGGTCAGCCGCTCCGAGCTCTCCGGCCAGATCCGCAACAACCACAACTGGGCCGTCGGCAAGGGCATCTCCGTCGACCGCTCCGAACTCGTCACCGGTGAGCACTCCGGTCTGAAGACCCTGCCCCAGCAGCCCGTCGACAATCCGAACCTCGCCGGAGCCCTCGCCGACAACGGCGTGAAATGGACCGCGAGCGACAACTCCCGCGAGCCGCAGCAGCGTTCCGTCGGCACGGCCACCGGCGCCGCGAAGACCGTGCCCCGCCACCCCATGAACGTGTACTACAACGTCGGCACCGCCGCCGAGATGACCGACGAGTACAACTGGATCTACACGTCCCGCGCCGACGGCGGCAGCGGGATCTGCGAGGACAACCCCCTCTCCACCTGCCTGCCCGCGCCGCTCCCCACCACCACCGGATACGCCGAGCGGATCGTCCCGCAGGAGGCCCGCACGGCCCTCTCCCATGTCCTCGGCAACGACCCCCGGCCGCACTACGTGCACCAGTCCAACCTGGCCGAGGAACGGCTCCTGTACCCCGTGCTCGACCGCGTACTCTCCGACTACCGGGCCCTGTTCGCGCCCAGCGCGCCCCTGGTGAACCCGCGTCAGAAGGACGTCGGTACCGAGCTGAACCGCCGCGCCGCCTGGGACCGGGCGATCGCCGACGGAAAGGTCACCGCCTACCGCATCGGCACCGCCGTCACCGTGAAGGCCCCGTCCGGCCTCACCGTGCCCGTCACCGCGCCCGAGGGCACCCGCAAGCAGCTCCTGCTCGGCTCGACCGTCTTCGGCGCCGCCTACGCGGGCACCCGCTCGGCCTGGACCGCGCCCGAACTGCTCCAGACCACCGTCACACTCACGCTCCCGACCGCCTGACCAGCACGTCCTGGGGGGAAACGCACATGCCGAGCAGTGGCCGTCATGTCACCATGCTCACCGAAGGCACCTATCCGCACGTCCACGGCGGCGTCAGCACCTGGTGCGACCAGCTCGTCCGCGGCATGCCGGAGGTCGACTTCGAGATCCTCGCCCTCACCGGCAGCGGCCGCGAACCCGTCACCTGGGAGCTGCCGCCCAACATCACCCGGCACACCGCGTTCCCCCTCTGGGGCCACCCGCAGGGACCGGCCGCGCCCGTTCGCGCGCGCCGGCCCCTGCGGGGGCGCGAACGCCGCCGCTTCCTCGACACGTACGAACGCCTGCTCCTCGCCCTCCTCGACCCGGAGGCGGGCTTCGACTTCGGCACGAGCCTGTACGAGCTGGCCGAACTCGCCCGGCAGGGAAGGCTGACCCCCGCCCTGCGCTCCGAACCGGCCCTGCGCTCACTGATGTGGATCTGGACCATGCCGCACCTGCCGACGCTTGCGGCCCGGCCCACCGTCCACGACGCGCTCACCGCCACCGACCTGCTGGAACACGCCCTGCGCCCGCTCGCCGCCCGGATAACCACCGGCAGCGTGGCCCACGCCGTCTCCAGCGGCCTCGCCACGCTGCCCGCCCTCGCCGCGCAGCACTTCGAAGGGGTGCCCTTCCTGCTCACCGAACACGGCATCTACCTCCGCGAGCGCTACCTCGGCTATCGCACCGACGCCCAGCGCTGGCCCGTCAAGGCCCTCATGCTCGGCTTCTACCGCGAGCTCAACACCCTCGGCTACCGCAAGGCCGACCTCATCACCCCCTGCAACCAGTACAACCGGCGCTGGGAGGAGCGCGGCGGCGCCCCCGCCGACCGCATCCGCACCGTCTACAACGGCGTCGACCCGGCTCTCTTCCCCGAGGCGGGACCCGAACCCGAGACCCCCACCCTCAGCTGGTGCGGGCGCGTCGACCCCATCAAGGACCTGGAGACCCTGATCCGGGCCTACGCGATCAGCCGCGCCGAACTGCCCGAGCTGCGGCTCCGGTTGTTCGGCCCGGTCCCCGCCGGGAACGAGGACTACCGCACCCGCCTGGAGAAGCTCGCCGCCGAGCTCGGCGTCACCGACGGGATCACCTTCGAGGGCCGCGTCTCCGAGGTGCCCCGCGCCTACGCCGCGGGCAGCGTGGTCATGCTCTCCTCCATCAGCGAGGGCTTCCCCTTCTCCCTCATCGAGGCCATGTCCTGCGGCCGCGCCACCGTGTCCACGGACGTCGGAGGCGTACGGGAGGCCGTCGGCGACACCGGGATCGTCGTCCCGCCCCGCGAACCGGCCGTCATGGCCGCCGCCGTCACCGAACTGCTCCGGGACGGAGCCCGGCGCGCCGAACTCGGCCGTCTGGCACGGCAACGGGTCATCGACCGGTTCACCCTGAACCGCTCTGTCGACGGCTTCCGCCAGATCTACCGCGAACTGGCCGGCGAACGCCCGGCCCCGGGCCACCGCCCCGACCCGAAGGCATGGACGATCCGCATCCCCGCCCCGCGCCGCACCACCGCGCCCGGCACCGCCCCCGCGCCCAGCCGCGCCCCCCTCTCCCTCCCCACCCCCAGCCGCGTCCAGGCGCCCCTCGTCGTGGGAGGCACTCCGGCATGAGCGGCTCCCTCTGGCTGAAGCCCCCGACCGGGGAGACCCCGCTCCCGGCGGTCCCCCGCCCCCGGCGGGAGGGCTCCACGGCGCTCCCACCCACCGACGCCTCCGCCCCCGCCCACACCTCCACCCCCGCCTCCGACGGTCTCGCCGTCGACCCCCTCGACGAAATCGCCGAGCGGCTCGACGCGTTCGTCGCCGTCGCCGTCCACCCGGACGAGATCGCCGCGCTCCTCGAGTCCGACGGCATGACCGACGACCACATCCGCCTCACCTACGGCCGCGCCGACTCCTTCGCCCTCGCCGAGGACCTCTACGCACGCGGGGAGCGGCGCCACCCCGCACCGGAGGCACCGCCCGCCGGGCCCTGGCACGGCGAACTCGCGGGCTGTCTGCTGCGGGGGCTCGTCTTCGCCCTGCCCGGCCTCGCCTACGTACTCGCGGCGCCGCTCCTCGCCGGGGACCACGGCCGGTTCGGCCTCCCCGGCGGAACGGTCCCCCTCCTCGCCGGGGCCGTCACCGGCTGGGTGTGGAACCAGGCCCTGTCCCACCGCGCGTACACCTGGCTCGGCCTCGGCGACCGGCCCGCCGCCGCCCGCGCCCTGCTCACCGGCGCCCCGGCGGGCGCCCTCGCCGGATCGGCCGTCGCGCTCGCGGTCGCCGGGCCCGGCGAGATCCCGGCGGCCCTGTTCGCCGCCGGCCAGTCGCTCTACCTCGCCGCCGCGACCGTCCTCCTGGTCCTCGGCCGCGAACGGGCCCTGCTCTGCGCCCTCCTGCCGCTGGCCGGAGCGGTCCCCGCCTTCCGCTGGGACCTCCCCGACCTCCTGCGCGCCGGTCTCCTCCTCGCCTCCCTGACCGCCGCCCTCGCGTTCGCGGCGCTCGTGCTCCGGCCGGGCCTGCGGCGCGGGGCGGCGGGCCGGGGCGGGCCCCCGCGGGCGGCCTCCCTGCCGTACGGACTCTTCGGCCTCGGCAGCGGACTGCTCGTCCTCCGCGCGGGCCTCGGCGACGACCTGGTGAGCGGCGCCGGGGCGGTCGTCGCCCTCACCCTCTCCATGGGGCCCGCCGAGTGGTTGCTGCACCGCTTCCGGGGCGAGAGCCTGACCCGGCTGCGGACCCTCACCACGGCCCGCGAGTTCCGCCGGGCGGTCACCGGCACCCTCGTCCTCTGCCTCGGCGGATATCTCACCGTCCTCGTCTCCCTCACCCTCGCCGCGACCCTGGCCTGGCCCGGGGCGCCCTGGCCGACGCTCCCGCGCCTCGTCACGCTGCTCCTGATCGGGACCGTGCTCTGGCTGGGGCTGCTGCTCCAGGCCTTCGGCGCGGTGGCGAGCGCGGCGGCCGTGTGCCTGATCGCGGCAGCCGCGCAGACCGCCGTGCCCGCGGCGGGCCCGGCGGCGACCGGGGGAGCGGCGGCGCTGCTGGCCGTCCTCACCTGTGTTCTGCTGGTACGACCGACCGCCCACCGCGCGTAGGGGACGACCGTGACGCCTTCCCTCCTGGTGCCGTACTACGAGCACCCCGCCGACCGGCCCGAGGCATGGTCGGCGCTCGTCGCCGCCGCACCCGCCCTCCACGGCGTCGTCCTCAACCCGGCGAGCGGCGTGGGGGAGGCACCCGACCCGGCGTTCGCCGAGGCGTCCGCGCGACTGCGGGAGGCCGGTGTCCGGGTCCTCGGGTACGTGGACACCGCCTACGGCCGCCGCCCGCACGCCGAGGTCGTCACCGAACTTCTCCGGTACCGGGACTGGTACGGCGCCGACGGGACCTTCCTCGACCAGGTGACGACGGCACCCGGCGGTCTCGCCCACTACCGGCGGATCGCGGTCGCGGCCCGGGCGGCGGGCGCCGCGACCCTCGTCCTCAACCACGGCGCCCACCCGGACCCGGGGTACGAGGAGTTCGCCGACGTCCTCGTCACCTTCGAGGGCCCCTGGGACACGTACCGGACGCTCGACCTCCCGGTCGCCCCGCACTACTGCCACCTCGTCTACGCGGCCCCGCCCGAGGTCCGCCCGGCCACCCAGGTGCACTGCGCCGTCCCCGGCACGGGCGCGCACCCCTGGGGCACCCTGCCGCACCTCCTGGAGCCCGCCCGATGAGACGTCTGCTGCCCCTGCTCGCGGGCCTGTTGCTCCTGGCCACGGCCTGTACGACGGGACCGGAACCCGACCCGAAGCCGACGGGGGACCGCTGGCGGCCGAAGCCCGGCCTGGCCTGGCAGTGGCAGCTCAGCGGCCGCCTCGACCCGACGGTCGACGTCCCGGTGTACGACATCGACGGCTTCGACCACCCGGCGTCCACGGTGCAGGACCTGCACGCCCGCGGCCGCAAGGTCATCTGCTACCTCTCCACCGGCGCCTGGGAGGAGTTCCGCCCGGACGCCGCCCGCTTCCCGAAGGCCGTCCTCGGCAAGGGCAACGGCTGGGAGGGCGAACGCTGGCTCGACATCCGCCGCACCGACGTCCTCGAACCCCTCATGGCGAAGCGGCTCGACATGTGCCGCGACAAGGGCTTCGACGCCGTCGAACCCGACAACATGGACGGCTACAAGAACCGCACCGGTTTCCCCCTCACCGCCGCCGACCAGCTCCGCTACAACCGTCTGATCGCCCGCCTGGCCCACGACCGGGGCCTCGCGGTGGGCCTCAAGAACGACCTGGACCAGATCCCGCGCCTGCTCCCGGACTTCGACTTCGCGGTCAACGAACAGTGCGCCGAGTACGACGAGTGCGGCCGTCTGTCCCCGTTCGTGGCGGCCGGCAAGGCGGTCTTCCACGTCGAGTACGAACTGGCCGCCCGCGACTTCTGCCCCCAGGCCCGGAAGCTCGGCCTCAGCTCGATGCAGAAACGCTACGAACTGGGCGTGTGGCGCAAGGCCTGCTGAGGGGTCACCGCACAGGTCACCCCAGCGTCAGCGCGACCAGGGCCACCGTCGCCGCCGTCTCCTCCAGTGCGCCGAAGACGTCGCCCGTCACCCCGCCGAAGCGCCGCACGCAGCGGCGCAGGAGCAGTGCCGCCGCGCCCAGGGCCGCGCCGGCCGCGAGGACGTTGCGGACAGCGTCGTACGGGGAGAAGAGGAGGCCCGCCGCCGCGCAGGCCCCGAGTACGAGGGCGGTCGCGAGGGTCGCGGAGCGGGTCGGGACCGTCGCCGCGACGATGGCTCCGAGGCCCTCGGGGCGGGCCGCGGGGACGCCCTCGCGGGAGGCGTGGGTGAGGGCGAGGCGGGCGACGGTCGCGGCGAGGGCGGCGGCGACCGTGCCGTGCGCCCAGCCCTCCTCGTACAGCCGGGTGAGCGCGGCGACCTGGGCGAGCAGGACGAGGAGGATCGTGATGACGCCGAACGGCCCGATGTCCGACTGCTTCATGATGCGCAGCGCGTCCTCGGCGGGCTTGGCGCTGCCGAGGCCGTCCGCCGTGTCCGCGAGGCCGTCGAGGTGGAGGCCGCGGGTGAGCAGGGCGGGGACGGCGGTGGTGGCGACGGCCGCGAGCAGCGGCCCCGAGCCGAGCAGCAGGAACGTCCCGCCGAGCGCTGCCGAGGCCAGACCGACGACGAGGCCGGCGAGCGGGGCGCAGAGCATGCCGCCGCGTGCCGCGTCCCGGTCCCAGCGGGTGATGCGGGCGGGGAGCACGGTGAGGGTGCCGAAGGCGAAACGCAGGCCGTCCATCCGGGCAGGGTAATCGCCGCCCCCGGACGGTAGATTGCGCATATCGCTCAAATCGGAACGGGGTGGCATGGGTCACTGGTTCACCCGGAACATCGTCGAGCCGGGGAAGCTCCCGACGCTGCTCGCTCTGACCTCCTTCGTCCTGACATTCCTGGTCACCCGGACCGTCACCCGGCTCATCAGGGCGGGGAAGGGCCCCTTCGGGAACGTCTCCTCCGGCGGGCTGCACATCCATCACGTCGTGCCCGGTGTCGTCCTCGCCGTCCTCGGCGGCTTCGGCGCGGTCGGCAGCGGCCGGCACGGCGTCGGCGCGGCGGTCTTCGCCGTCGTCTTCGGGATCGGCGCGGGGCTCGTCCTCGACGAGTTCGCGCTGATCCTCCACCTCGACGACGTGTACTGGACGGACCAGGGCCGCAAGAGCGTCGAGGTGGTCGTGCTCACCGCCGCCCTCGTCGGGCTCGCCCTGAGCGGTTTCTCCCCGCTCGGCGTCGACGACCTGACGGCCGACGAACGCCAGGACCGCGTCACCTTCATCCTGACCCTCGGGCTGAACTTCCTCCTCATCCTGATCACCCTGGTCAAGGGGAAGTTCCGGATGGCCGTGATCGGCACCCTGGTCCCGCCCGTCGCGATCGTCGGGGCCATCCGCCTGGCCCGCCCCGGCTCCTGGTGGTCCCGCCGCTTCTACGGCCGCCGGCACCGGGCCCGCGCCCGCTCCCGTATCCGTACGTACCGCCACGACAAGCGCTGGACCAAGGTGCGGCGCCGCTTTCAGGACCTGATCGGCGGCTTCCAGGAGCGGGTCCCGGGCAGGGGCCCCACCCCGCCACCGGACTGACGGCGCTCCCGCCAGGCCTCGATCGCGATCAGGACGAGGACGCCCGCGATGGCGGCCAGATGCTCCTTGCCCGCGAGGTTCGGCTTGACGATCACCTCGACGACCATCGCGACGACCACCGCGCCCCCGGTCCACCACGCGCGGTGGCGCCAGCAGACGTAGACGGCGAGGCCCACCACGGCCGCCGACGGGCCGGTGTCCACCACCTGCGCGTCCGAGGCCGGCAGACCGAACGGGGTGCCCGGCCCGAGGGCGATGCCGAGGCGCGCGTACAGCGTCCCGGAGAGCGTGGCCAGATAGGCCACGGCGAGCGTCCGCCACCGCCCGAGGCAGATCTCGGCGATCCCGAACACCAGCAGGACCTGCGCCAGGGCGCCCCACACGGGCAGGTCGAGCGCGGGGACGAAGAGCGAGAGCGGGGTCCGCAGCAGGGCGAGCCACAGCGGGTCCTCGGCCCGTACGGAACCGATGTCCTGCACGGGCTGATAGCCCCAGTCCTGGTTCTGCACGAGCTGGAAGAGCGCCGTCAGGCAGACGGCGGCCAGCGTCATCGGCACCGCCCCCCACCTCCGCGCGACGAGCCCCGCCCGTACGGTGTCGAACAGCGGCCCCCACTCGCGGCGCGCGAACCCGCTCACGGCCCCGCTCAACGCCCGCTCTCCAGATGCCTGCGGTGCAGCCACTTCGGCAGCCCGGGGGCTTCGAGGAAGCCCTCGGCCCGGCCGGCGGCCAGGCCGATGCGCAGCAGGTCGGCGCTCTTCTCGAAGAGCATGAATCGCGGCTCCCAGATCGGTCGGTACTTGGCGTTGGCGCGGTACAGCGACTCGATCTGCCACCAGCGGGAGAAGAAACTGAGCAGCGAACGCCACATGCGCAGCACGGGTCCCGCCCCGAGCTTCGAGCCGCGTTCGAAGACGGAGCGGAACATCGCGAAGTTCAGTGAGACCTGGGTGATCCCGATCTCCTTCGCGCGCTGGAGCAACTCGATCACCATGAACTCCATCAGGCCGTTCTCGGAGTCCCGGTCACGGCGCATCAGGTCCAGCGAGAGCCCCTTCGGACCCCACGGCACGAAGGACAGTACCGCCCGCAGTTCCCCCTGTCCGTCCGTGCACTCCAGCATCACGCAGCGCCCGTCCCGCGGATCCCCGAGCCGTCCGAGCGCCATCGAGAAGCCGCGCTCGGTCGCGCCGTCCCGCCAGTCGTCGGCCTTGCGGAGCAGCTCGTCCATCTCCGCGCCCGGGATGTCCTCGTGGCGCCGGATGCGGACCTCGTAACCGGCCCGCTTGACCCGGTTGAAGGCCTGCCGGACCGTCCGCATGGCCCGGCCGTCCAGCGTGAACTCGTCGGTCTCCACGATCGCCTCGTCGCCCAGCTCCAGGGCGTCCAGACCGTGCCGGGCGTAGATCACCCCGGCCTCCTCGCTCGCGCCCATCACGGCCGGGATCCAGCCGTGCTCGCGGGCCTCGGCCAGCCAGGGCTCGATCGCGCCGGGCCAGGCCTCGGGGTCGCCGATCGGGTCGCCCGAGGCGAGCGAGACCCCGCCGACCACCCGGTAGGCGATGGCCGCCTTCTCGCTCGGCGACCACACGACGCTCTTCTCGCGGCGCAGCGCGAAGTAGCCGAGCGAGTCGCGGTCCCCGTGCTTGTCGAGCAGGATCCGCAGCCGCTCCTCGTCCTCCTCGGTCAGCGGGTCGACGGCCCGCCGGGAGCGGAAGGCGGCGAAGAGCACCGCGAAGAGCAGCAGCGTGGAGAGGACGTTGATGGTGACGTCGACCCAGCCGGGGGTGGTGATCCCGGTGAAGCGCGAGTCGTCGGTGGCCAGGGTGACCAGTCGCATCACGCCGTACCGCCAGCGCTCCAGGAAGGTGGAGTGGGCGGTGGAGGTGTTGGTGACGGTGACCAGGACGGCGGCGAGCAGCGAGGTGACGAGCAGTCCGCCGACCGCGACGGCCGCCGCGAGCAGCGGGTTCGAGCGGTCGCCCTTCGCGTAGAACTCCTTGCGGCCGAGCAGCAGCGCCAGGACGAAGGCGGCGGTCAGCGTGAGCGAGATCCAGTTCTGGGCGTGCTGCCGGATCTCCGGGATGACCATCACGACGGCGAAGAGCAGCAGGAACAGCCCGGCGAGCACCGTGTTGAGGATCCACGCGGCCCGTTTGCGGCGGCGCATGGTGATCGCCAGGAAGAGCGTGAAGACGCCCGAGGCGAAGCCCGCGGTGAGCATGTACGGGGTGAAGTAGTTGTCCTCGTTGTGCCGGCGCAGGTCCTGGCCGAACGAGACCCAGACGGCGCTCAGGAAGTTGATGAACGTGACGGCGCGCAGGTACCAGACGGCGAACGCGGCGCTGCGCCGTGAACGGACGGTGGAGCCTCGGGGTGCTGCTTCGGCGGACAAACGGACCTCTCCCATGAAAAGCGATCATATGGGGCATCGCTTGCCGTGCGGAGACGCCGGAGGCGGGCACGCGCGCGTCGCACGTACCCGCCCCGGAGTCGACGATCCGTCTTTCCCCGCTTCTCCCCGTCAGACCCCCGGAGCAGCCCCGGCGTCGGGAGCGGCCCCGGCCTCCGGAGCGGCCTCGGCCTCCGGAGCGGCCCCGGCGTCCGGAGTGGTCGGATCCGGTCGCTCGGGCAGCTCCGCGGCGAACGCCGCCGCGGCCTGGACGAGGGGAAGCGCGAGCAATGCCCCGGTTCCCTCACCCACATGGACGCCGTGGTCGAGCAGAGGGTTGAGCGCCATCCGGTCCAGCGCCTTCGCCTGCGCCGGCTCCCCGCTCACCTGACCCGCCAGCCACCAGTCCGGCGCGCGGAACGCCGCCCGCTGCGCCACCAGCGCACAGGCCGCGCCCACCACCCCGTCCAGGATCACCGGCATCCGCCGCACCGAGGCCTGGAGCAGGAAACCCGTCATCGCCGCCAGATCCGCGCCGCCGACCGCCGCGAGCAGCTCCAGCTGGTCGCCGAGCACCGGCCGGGCCCGCCGCAGCGCGTCCCGGACCGCCGCGCACTTGCGCATCCACGCCAGGTCGCCGATCCCCGCGCCGCCCCGGCCCGTCACCACGGAGGCGTCCGTCCCGCACAGCGCCGCGATCAGCGTCGACGCCGGAGTCGTCCCGCCCACGCTCAGATCCCCGAGCACCACCAGATCGGTACCCGAGTCCGCCTCCTCGTCGGCGACCGCGACGCCGAGCCGGACCGCCGCCTCGGTCTCCTCGACCGTCAGCGCGTTCTCCACGTCGATCCGGCCGCTGCCGCGCCGCACGCGACGGCGCACCACCTCGGCGGGCAGCAGCTCCGGCTCGCAGTCCAGACCGGCGTCCACGACCCGTACCGGCACGTTCATCGAGCGGGCCAGGACGGCGACCGGGCTCGCCCCGTCCAGGACCGCGCGCAC
The DNA here is from genome assembly GCF_053607625.1 of Streptomyces sp. NPDC055103. Taxonomy (NCBI): domain Bacteria; kingdom Bacillati; phylum Actinomycetota; class Actinomycetes; order Kitasatosporales; family Streptomycetaceae; genus Streptomyces; species Streptomyces sp. NPDC055103. The sequence goes on along the minus strand of NZ_JBSGTX010000110.1, from coordinate 1,923 downwards.
CAGCTCGTGCGCGGTGCCGGGCGTACGCCCCGACACGTCCAGCGAGGCCACCCCGTGGTCACCCGCGAAGAGCACCACCTTCGGCGCCTCGATCGCCCGCACCTTGACCGAGGCCTGCGCGGCCGACAGCCACTCACCGAGCTCGTCGAGCCGCCCGAGCGCCCCCGGCGGCACGGAGAGCCGCTCGCGCCGCTCCTCGGCGTCACGCCGGATCCCCCCGTCGGGGCGCTCGATCAGATCGGAGAAGTCGTCCAGGTTCACGGGTTCGTCCTTGTGACAGTCGGCGAGGCCATCGGTGTGGGCACCCTACCCGCGCAGCACCAACGCCTGACCGGCGACCACGAGCAGGACCTCCTCGCACTCGTCGCCGACCGCCGCGTTCAGCCGGCCCAGCTCGTCCCGGAACCGGCGCCCCGACGCCGTACCCGGAACGACCCCCGAGCCCACCTCGTTCGTCACCACGACGACCGTGCGGCGCGTCGCCCGCACCGCCGCGACCAGCTCCGCCGTCCGCTCCCGCAGCGCCGCCTGCCCGCCGTCCGCCCATCGCTCGTCGTCCCAGGCGCCCACCCGGTCCATGGCGTCCGTCAGCCACAGCGACAGACAGTCGATCAGCAGCGCCGGCCCGTCCTCCGCGAGCAGCGGTACGAGGTCACAGGTCTCGGCGGTACGCCACGCACCCGGCCGCCGCTCCCGGTGCAGCCCCACCCGCTCCGCCCAGTCGGGGTCGCCCTCCCGGGTCCCGCCCGTCGCCACGTACAGCACCTCGGGAAAGGTCTCCAGGCGCCGCTCGGCCTCCACGGACTTCCCCGACCGGGCCCCGCCGGTCACCAGCGTCCGCCGGGGCACGTCCGGCACCTCGTGGTAGTCGCCCACGTACAGCGTCGTCCCGTCCGGTACCGCCCGCGCCCCCGCCGCCGCGAGCCGCCGGTCCAGCGCGGCCCCCGTCGGCACGTCGTGGTCGAGGTGGACCGCGATGACCTCGGTGGCCGGGCCGACCGCCCCGGCCGCCCGCAGCCGCGCCAGCGCGTCCGGACGGCCCGTCACATCGGCGACGACCATGTCGTACGGCACGCCGTGGTCCTCCGACAGGCCCGCCGGAGCCCCGTCCGGCGGCAGATAGAGCAGCCGCTCGCCGTCCGGGGACGTCACCTCGTACCCGGTGCCGGGGGAGTCCATCGACACCGCCCGTACCCGGTGCCCGCTGATCAGCGTCAACTCCCGGCCGTCCGGCACCCGCCCCGCCGTCGGCAGCCCGGCCGGCACCTCCACGGCGGGCCCGTCGTGCGGATGTGTGAGCAGCACCTGCCGCACACCCACGAGCGAATGACCCGAACGGGCCGCCGCGAGCGCGGCCCCCGGGGTGAGGTCGAGCAGCAGAGCCCCGTCCACGAGCAGCGCGGTCGCGGCCCGGGCCCGGGTACCGCGGGAGAGCGCGCAGACGGCGCAGGGGCATTCGGGGCGGGGGAGCCCGAGCGGGGCGCCGGTGCCGAGCAGAGTCAGTTCCACCCTCAGATCCTCCCGCGCCACCGCGAGGCGTGCGCGCCCGGCTACGCTGCGGGCAGGAAACCGATCATCCGGTGAGCGCCAGGAGGCTTACATGGCATGGACGTGGCGGTTCGAGAAGTCCGACGGCACGGAGGTCGAGCCGGTGGTGACTCCCGAGGAGTTCACCACCCAGGGCGACGCCGAGAGCTGGATCGGCGAGCACTGGCGTGACCTCCTGGGCGGCGGCGCGGACCAGGTGACGCTCTCGGAGGACGGCACCAAGATCTACGGCCCGATGCCCCTGGACGCGGAGGGCTAAAGAGCCCGGCGGCAAGGGGGGCCGAGCTCGTCGGAGCCGTCTGCGAGGCCGGTGCGCTCGGTTTCCTGGCCGGCGGGTACAAGACGGCCGGAGGCCTGTACCAGGAGATCAAGCAG
>NZ_JBSGTX010000109.1:0-18754 GCF_053607625.1 Streptomyces sp. NPDC055103 | reverse complement strand
GGCGCACGAAGCGCCGAGCCGGCCTTTCCCGCGTCACGGGCCTTCCTCAGCCCGCGACCGGCTCCCCGTCCACGACCAGGACGATCTTGCCGGTGGTGCGGTCGGTCTCGCCGAGGGCGTGGGCCTTGGCGGCGTCGGCGAGCGGGAAGACGGCCTCGACATGGGCGCGCAGCGCGCCAGAGGCGACGAGCTCGGCGACGGCGTTCATTCCGGCGTGGTCGGCCTCCACGAGGAGGGTCTCGACGCGCACTCCCCGCGCCTCGGCCTTCGCCGCCTCGTCCGGGTCGGTGCCCGGGAGGAGGGAGACGAGGACCCCGCCGGGGCGCAGGACACCGAGGGAACGGGCACGGGTGTCGCCGGAGAGCGGGTCGAGGACCATGTCGACGTCCCCGACGACCTCGGCGAAGTCGACCGAGCGGTAGTCGACCACCTCGTCCGCGCCGAGGGAGCGCACGAAGTCGTGCTTGGCGGCGCTCGCGGTGCCGATGACGTACGCGCCACGGGACTTGGCGATCTGGACGGCGAGGTGACCGACGCCGCCGGCGGCCGCGTGGACGAGGACCCGCTGCCCGGGGCCGACCTGGGCGGTGTCGACGATCGCCTGGTACGCGGTGAGCGCGGCGAGGGGCAGGGCTCCGGCCTGGACGTGGTCGACGCCGGCGGGCTTGTGGGCGAAGGCGCGGGCGGGGCCCGTCACGTACTCGGCGTGCGAGCCGACGCCGTACGGGTAGGGCAGCATCCCGAAGACCTCGTCGCCCGGCTTGAACACGGTCACGCCGTAGCCGACGGCCTCCACGACCCCGGAGACGTCCCAGCCGAGGACGAGCGGCAGCCGGTCGAGGAACAGGCCGGCGGAACGGTGCTTCCAGTCGGTCGGGTTGACGCCGGCGGCGCGGACGGCGACGAGGATCTGGTTCAGGCCCGGGTGGGGCCGCGGGACCACGACCTCCTGGAGCACCTCGGGGGTGCCGTGGACGTCCTGGCTCATGGCGCGCATGGTGCGGTGATTCGTCATGCCCCTCAGCCTGGCCGCCCGCCCCACGGCGTACCATGGCATGATTGCCATCTTTCGACAGGATTCTGCCATGGCCTCCCCGGGAAACCGCCACCGTGTCGTCGTCCTCGCCCTGGACGGGGTGTACCCCTTCGAGCTGGGGATCCCGAATCGCGTGTTCGGGGCCACGCCCGAGTTCTACGAGGTCGCGACCTGCTCGGTGGACGGCCTGCCCGTCCGTACCAACGCCGACTTCTCGGTGACCGTCGCGCACGGTCCGGAGGTGCTGCGCACGGCCGACACGGTGATCCTGCCGCCTTTCGACGTGTCCCTCCTCACCCGCGAGCTGCCACCGGAGGTCGCCGAGGCGCTCGCGTCCGTACGCCCGGGGGCCCGGCTGGTCTCCATCTGCACGGGCGCGTTCGTGCTGGCCGCGGCCGGGATGCTCGACGGGCGGCCCGCCACGACCCACTGGGCGCTCGCGGAGGTCTTCCGCTCGTGGTTCCCGGGCGTCGCGCTCGACCCGGACGTCCTCTTCGTCGACGACGGGTCCGTGCTGACCTCGGCGGGCGCCGCCTCGGGGGTGGACGTCTGCCTCCACCTCGTACGGAAGGACCACGGCGCCGCCGTCGCCAACCAAGTGGCGCGCATGTGCGTCGCACCGCCGTGGCGGGACGGCGGGCAGGCGCAGTACATCGAGCAGCCGGTTCCCGCGGCGACGGCGAACGACACCTCGGCCACCCGGCAGTGGGCGCTGGAGCGCCTGCACGAGCCGCTCACGCTGACCGAGCTGGCCGGGCACGCCCGGATGAGCCTGCGTACGTTCGCCCGGCGGTTCGACGAGGAGGTCGGCATGAGCCCGGGGCGCTGGCTGATCCAGCAGCGGGTGACCCGCGCCCGGCAGCTGCTCGAGACCACCGACCTGGCTGTGGACGACATCGCCGGGCAGGTCGGCTTCGCCACGGGCACCTCGCTGCGCCAGCATCTGCACGCCGCGATCGGCGTCACCCCGCTCGCCTATCGGCGTACCTTCCGGGGCGAGACGCGGGCGGCCACGGAGACGGCGACCGTGTGAAGCACCCGACCGCCTGACCGCCCATCAGCCGCCACACTCCCGCCTGAGTCGTCCGACTCCCCCCTAGCCGTCCGACTCCCCCTCCGCCGTGCGACTCCCCCTCAGCCGCCGGTCGCCTCGCGGGCGATCCGGTCGAACTGCGCGCCCATGGCCTCGGAGAGCGCCCGGGCCGCCGACAGGGGGCGGACCATGACGGTCAGCTCGTCGATCCTCCCCTCCTCGTCGAGGTGCAGGAAGTCGCAGCCGTGGATCCGCTTCCCACCGACGGTGGCCGTGAACACGAGGGCGTGGTCACGGCTGACGGGGTTGTCGAGCTCGCGTACGTACACGAAGTCCTCGAAGACGCGCATCACGCCGCGGAGGATCGCGGCGGTCATCGCCCGTCCCTGGTACGGCGTGAAGGCCACCGGGCTGGTGAAGACGACGTCCTCGGCGAGCATCGCCTCCAGGGCGTCCGGGTCTCGGTCCTCGACGGCCTTGCGGAACGGGTGCATGAGCCCTCCTCGCATACTCAATGAATTGAATAAGTGACTCGGAGGCTATGCCCTGAGGGGCGAGGCCGTCCAGGCCCCGCCCCTCGGTCGTGCCACTCCGCCACGCGGCCGGCTGCTTCGCCGCGCGGTCGGGTCGGCTACTTCGCCGCGTCGACCTTGAAGATCTTCGCCATGTCGTCGAGCACCAGGTCGGCTCCCTGGAGCGAGACCGAGGTCATCCAGACGGCGTCCTCGACCTCGTGGACGCTGTCCTTCTGCGCGGCGTTCAGGCGCTTCCACAGCGGGTTGGCGAGGAACTTCTTCTTGTGCTCCTCACCGCCGGAGAAGGTCGTCACGAAGATGTGGTCGGCGTCCGCCTGCCCGATCCGCTCCTCGCTGATCTCGATGTTGAACTCCTTCTGGTCCTGCTGGTTGGCAGGCCGGGCGAGTCCCATGTCGGTCAGGATCATGCCGCTCAAGGTCTTGGGCCCCCCTCGTCCGGCCCGCCCCCGGCGGTCGGTGTCCACGCGCCAGGGGCGGGCCGGTACGCTGCGATCGGCCTCTCGGGCCGCCGCCCGCCCGTACCGTTCACCCCGTCTGTACCCCCCGTCTGTACGTTCCCCCCGTCCGAAGGCCCCGACATGCCCGCCCTCCGCATCTCCCACAGCTCCCGGCCGTGGACCGAGGCGCTGCGCGGGGCGCGGGCCGGGGTGTCGGCGGCCCTGTGTGTGGTCCTGCCCCTGGCGGGACACGCCCTGTTCCCTGGGCACACCCCGCGCCTGGCGGCGCTCGCTCTGATGGCCGCGGTCGCGCTGCCCCTGTGCGTCGTGCTGACCCGGCGACGGCTCACCGACCCGCAGCTGCTGACCGCTTTCGCCGGGGCGCAGCTCGCCCACCACGTCTGCTACGTGGTTCCCGGCGCGTGCACGGCGCTCGCCGAGACGAGCGGGCCCGGGCGGCTGTCCGCCGTCGTCGAGCACGCGTCGGCGGGGCCTGGTCCTTCGGAGCTCTGGGGCGGTCACGCGATCGCCCTCCTGCTCGCCGCACGGTTGCTGGGCGTTGCCGAGTCCGTGGTCTGGCACGGCCGGCCGGTCGCGGAGTCCGCGGGGCGGATCCTGCACGCGCCGGTGCTCCTCCTGGCGTTGCCGGCCGCGTACGATCCCCGGCGCCGTCTCTCCGCCGATGTCCCTCCGCTCCGTCCGGCGTCCCTGGTCCGCCCCCACCCCGGCCGTGCCCCTCCGGCCTCGGCCCAACTCCCCCTTCGCCCGTTCCGGCCGTCGGCCGTGACCGGCTTCCGTCTCGCGGTCTGACGTCACGACGCGGGCGGACACCGGTGCCGGCCTGCCGAGTCCACCCCGTAGCCGGCCGGTCCATCCCGTCGTCGCTCCCGTCCCCGCCCGGTGCCGGGAGCCTGCAGAGAGCTGTTCCCACCATGCGCGTCATCCGCCCCCGCACCGCCCGTGCGGCGGTCCGCTCCCTTCTCGTCCCCGCGGCCGTCGTCGGCCTCCTCGCGGCCGCTTCCCCGCAGGCCACCGCCCACACCGGCCTGGACGGCTCCGATCCGGCGAACGGCGCCGTCGTCGGCTTCCTTCCCCGCACGATCACCCTCACCTTCAGCGATCCCGTGACCCGGCCGGACGCCCGGCTCACGGTCACCGGTCCCGACGGTGCCGCACTCGGGGACGGCGCCCCGACCGTTTCCGGACGCTCCGTCACTCTGAGGCTCAGGACCGCGGACGGCGGATCGGCGGGTTCCGCGAGCGGCGCCGCCACCGCCGGTGCGTACACCGTGGGGTACCGGGTCGTCGCCGCCGACGGCCATGCCGTCACGGGGACATCGGCCTTTACCGTGCGGCCCTCTGCCGGTGCGGCAGCGACCCCCTCCCCCCGCGCCTCCCTGTCCCGGTCCGCCGTGGCATCGGGTGAGCGTGCGGCCACCAGCCTCAAGGCCATCGGGATCGGTTTCGGTATCGGTCTCGTCGCCATGATCGCCGCGATGACGGTCACCGTACGCCGTCACAGGAGGCGCGCTGACGAGGCCTGACGGTCGCCGCGCGGGCGCCCGGAGGACGCGGCCGCGCGGAAGGCCGGCCACCGCGGCCGATCCTTGTCAGACGGCGAGCTGTGCCGCGCCGAAGGAGACGTCGAAGCGGTCGCACCAGATGGTCACGCTGGTGAGGCCGGCCAGGTCGGTCCCCGCGGGGACGGCGTAGTTCTGGTCCCCCTTGTTGCCCTTCAGCTTCCCCAGGCCGACGTGCCGCCCGTCGTCGAAGACGTGCCAGCCCGCCGTGCCCTCCTTCACCGGCGCGTCGGTCAGCAGGACGCGCAGGTCGGGTCCGTTGCTGGTGTCCAGGTTCTCCAGGCGCACCGTGTGCGAGCCGTCGGGCAGCCTGATGAGCTTCACCGTGCCGGTGGTCGTGTGCTCGTGGCTGATGAGCTTCCCCTCCGCCACGGTCACGGCTGCGGTCGCGGTCGCGGGACCGGCCGTCGGCGGGGGCGCGGGGGCTGACCCGGTCGCCGTCCCGCTCGTCCCCGTCGTCGTCGGCGTCGGCCCCGCCGTGGCGGCCCCGCCGGCGGACGGCAGCGCCTCGTTCACGGTCTCGTCCACCCACAGCGCCCAGGGCTTGAACCACACCAGCCCGGCGGCCACCACCGCCAGGGCCACCAGGACGGCCGCGGCCCACACCGGCTTCCTCACGACACGCCCCACGGCGTACCTCCTCTTCCTGCCCGGTCCGTTCCGGTCGTCTCGTGTCATCCCACACGATCGGTCTCGCGCGCGGAAGGTCCGGGGTGATGACGGAAGTCTTACGGCCCGGCGTGGACCGCCGCTTCGCGCGGTCCGGGTCCGTAGCGTCCTCGGCATGCGTGTACTCGTCACTGGAGGGGCCGGGTTCATCGGCTCCCACATCGTCACGGCGCTGGAGAGGGCGGGCCATGAGCCGGTCGTCCTGGACGCCCTGCTGCCCGGCGCGCACCCGACCGCCCCGGATCCGCCCGCGGCTGAGTTCGTCCGCCTCGACGTCCGGAACGCCCCGGGTGTCCGAGAGGTCCTGCGCGGGGTCGACGCCGTCTGCCACCAGGCGGCCATGGTCGGCCTGGGCAAGGACTTCGCCGACGCGCCCGCGTACGTGAGCTGCAACGACCTGGGGACGGCCGTCCTGCTCGCCGCGATGGCGGAGACCGGCGTACGGCGGCTCGTGCTCGCGGGCTCGATGGTCGTGTACGGGGAGGGGCGGTACGACTGCCCTCGCCACGGCCTCGTCCGGCCGGGGGGCCGGCGCCCCGAGGACCTCGCGGCGGGGCTCTTCGAGCCACGCTGCCCCGACTGCGGAGCGGAACTCCGCCCCGGGCTCGTGGGCGAGGACGCCCCGGCCGACCCCCGGAACGTGTACGCCACGACGAAGCTCGCCCAGGAGCACCTGGCGGCGGCCTGGGCCCGGGCCGTGGGAGGGACGGCGGCCTCGCTGCGCTACCACAACGTGTACGGCCCGGGCATGCCCCGGGACACCCCCTACGCGGGCGTGGCCTCCTTCTTCCGCTCGGCGCTCGCCCGCGGCGAGGCACCCCGCGTCTTCGAGGACGGCGGTCAGCGCCGGGACTTCGTGCACGTACGGGACGTGGCGGCGGCCAACGTCCTCGCACTGGAGGCCGCCGCGGGGCTGCCGGAGGGCGCCCTCACCGCGTACAACACCGGCACGGGGGACCCGCACACGGTGGGCGAGATGGCGACGGCGCTCGCCCTGGCCCACGGCGGCCCGGAACCGGTCGTGACCGGCGAGTTCCGGCTCGGCGACGTCCGGCACATCACGGCGGACCCGTCGCGGCTGCGCAGGGAGCTCGGCTGGCGCCCCCGGTTCGGCTTCGCCGAGGGGATGGCGGAGTTCGCCCGGGCGGGACAGCGGGCGTCGGCGGCGCTGACGTAGCCGCGGGCGGCGGCTGCGGGACGCATCGCCCTTCCCAGGAGCCGCGAATGGCCGTACGCGGCGGCGGCCGCCGGTAGCGGGGCTCGGTCTCCGTGTGGCCGCGCTCGGTCTGCGAGCAGCGGCCGGAGGCAGCTGTGCTTGGCCTGCGTGCAGCCGCAGGCAGCCGTGCTCGGCCTACGAGCAGCCGCCGTGCTCAACCCGCCGCGGCCGGCAGCGTGACCTCGAAGCGGCAGCCGCCCGGAACGTTGCGCACGTGGGCGCGGCCCGCGTGGGCCTCGACGATGCCCCGGACGATGGCGAGGCCGAGACCTGCGCCGGCCGGCGGCGTACGGGCCTCGGTGCCGCGCCAGCCGGTGTCGAAGACGCGGGGCAGATCCTCGTCGGCGATGCCGCCGCAGCCGTCGGTGACGGAGACGACGACGGCGCCGTCCCGGCGTTCGGCCGCCACGGCGACCGTGCCGTCGGCCGGCGTGTGGCGGATGGCGTTGACCAGGAGGTTGGCAAGCACCCGGGTCATCTCCTTGCCGTCCACGTCTACGGGCACCGCCTCGACCTCGTCGCCCACCAGGCGCACACCCCGCTCCCTGGCGAGCGGATCGGCACCGCTCAGGGCGTCGCCGACCAGGTCGTACACCGAGATCCGGCTCGGGCAGAGGGCGAGCGCGCCGGCGTGGATGCGGGAGAGCTCGAACAGGTCGGTGACCATGGACGTCAGGCGCTCGACCTCCGTACGGATCTGCCGGTGGTAGCGGGCGGGGTCGGCGGCCATGCCGTCCTCCAGGGCCTCCGCCATCGCCCGCAGTCCGGCCAGCGGGGTGCGCAGGTCGTGGGAGATCCACGCGACGAGTTCGCGCCGCGAGGTTTCGAGCGAGCGCTCGCGCCTTCTCGACGCGTCGAGTTTGGCGCTGGTGGCGGCCAGTTCGCGGGTGAGTGCGGCGAGTTCGGCGGTGACGGCCCCGTCGGGCGCGGAGAAGCTCCCGCCGTCGCCGAAGTCCCGCGCGGCGCGCGTGAGGGCGCGACTGCGGGCCACGACCCATCGGCCGAGGACGAGCGCGGTGGCCAGGGAGACGAAGGCCGCCATCGCGGCGACGACCGTCACCACCCACAGGTCGTGCGCCGAAAGGAACATCGCCCGGGCGACGGCGAGCGTCCCCGCGAGCATCGCGGTCACGGTGACGGCGGCCACGACGGTGAGGGAGACCACCACCGAGCGGTAGCGTACGAGCCGGAGGAGGACCGCTCCGCACAGTCCGGCGCACGCGGCACCGGCGAGGGCGAACGCGGCGATGAGCAGAACGTCCTTCACGCGAGTACCTCCCCGCCCGCCGGATCGAAGCGGTAGCCGACGCCCCAGACCGTCAGGATGAGCCGGGGCCGGGCGGGGTCGTCCTCGATCTTGGCGCGGAGTCGGCGGACGTGCACCGTGACCGTGGACAGGTCACCGAAGTCCCAGCCCCACACGCGCCGCATCAGGTCCTCCCTGCTGTGCACCGCGCCGGGATGCGCGAGGAAGTGTGTCAGCAGATCGAACTCCCTGAGCGTGAGCGCGAGTTCGCTGCCGGCTCGGGTGGCTCTGCGGGTCGCGATGTCGATGGTGAGGTCACCGGCGCGGAGCACGGGCGGGGCGGTGGCCGTAACAGCGGCTGCCCTGGCCGCCGCGGCCGCCGACGCCCGGGTGCGCCGCAGTACGGACCCGACGCGCAGCACCAGTTCGCGCGGGCTGAAAGGCTTGGTCACGTAGTCGTCCGCGCCGACCTCCAGGCCGGTGATCCGGTCCTCCTCGTCGCCCCGCGCGGTCAGCATGATCACCGGTACGGGACCGGCGGCGCGGAGCCTGCGGCACACCTCGACACCGTCGATACCGGGCAGCATCAGGTCGAGGACCACCAGCTCGGGCCGGTGCTCCCCGGCCTTCCGCAGGGCGTCCGGGCCGTCGACCGCGTGCACCACGTCGAATCCGGCCCCTTCCAGGTATCCGGTGACGACCTCGGCGACCGTCGGGTCGTCGTCCACCACCAGGATCCGGGCCAGCCCGGGCAGGTCGCTGCGTTCGTTCATGCCGCACAGCCTCGCATCCGTCCGTGCGAGGCGGCCACGGCCACCCGGGCGGTCATGGGCCGACGTCCGCGTTTCGTAAGGACTTCCACGCCCCCGAACCGCTCCGTGATTCCTACGGTGAGACGTGTGATCCCCATGACCGTAGATGTCGTCCTTCCCTGTCTCGACGAAGCCGAGGCCCTGCCCTGGGTGCTGGCGCGTGTCCCGGCCGGCTGGCGGCCGATCGTCGTCGACAACGGCTCCACCGACGGCTCGGCCGGCATCGCCGTCGGGCTCGGCGCCACCGTCGTCCACGAGGCCCGGCGGGGCTTCGGCGCCGCCTGCCATGCCGGACTGCTCGCCTCCGACGCCGAGTTCGTCTGCTTCTGCGACTGCGACGCCTCGCTCGACCCGGGCCTGCTCTCCGGACTCGTCGGCGCCGTGGCCGACGGCACGGCCGACCTCGTCCTGGGCCGCCGTCGTCCCACCGGGCGCGGCGCCTGGCCGGCCCACGCCCGCGCGGGCAACCTCGCCCTGTCCCGGCTGCTGCGGCGCCGCACGGGGCTGCGGCTGCGCGACCTCGGCCCGATGCGCGCGGCCCGCCGCGAGGCGCTCCTGTCGTTGGGGCTGACGGACCGCCGCAGTGGCTATCCGCTGCAGATGGTCGTCCGGGCCGCCGACGCGGGCTGGCGCGTACGCGAGGTCGATGTGCCGTACCTGCCGCGTACGGGGCGGTCCAAGGTCACCGGCACATGGAAGGGCACGTGGCAGGCGGTCCAGGACATGCGGCGGGTTCTCGACGAACCGGCGGTCACCGGACCCGTACGCGACGAACCGACGCCCATCACGGCCGTACGCAACGAGCAGGCGCCCACCACGGTCCTACCCGGCGAACCGACGCCCACCACGGCCGTACCCGCCGATCCGGGACTCGACCGCTCGCTGCCCGCCGTTGGAGGTGAGCGCGCGTGACCACGCTCCTCGTCATCGCCAAGGAGCCGCTTCCCGGCCGGGTCAAGACCCGCCTCACCCCCCCGTTCGCGCCGGCCGAGGCGGCCCGCCTCGCCGAGGCTGCCCTCGCCGACACGCTCGACGCCTCCCTCCGGCTCCCGGCCGACCGGCACGTCCTGGTCCTCGACGGGGAACCGGGGCCCTGGCTGCCTCCGGGGTTCGCCGTCGTCCCCCAAGTGCCGGGCGGTCTCGACGTACGGCTCGCCGCCGCGTTCGCCGCGTGCCGGGGGCCCGCGCTACTCATCGGCATGGACACGCCTCAGGTCACCCCCGCCCTGCTGGCACCGGCCCTGCGCTGGGACGCGCACGACGCGTGGTTCGGGGCGGCGGCCGACGGCGGCTTCTGGGCCCTGGGCCTCGCCTCTCCCGACCCCGCGCTCCTGCTCGGTGTCCCCATGTCGCGGCCCGACACCGGTGCCTTCCAGTACGCACGGCTGCTCGCGGCCGGACTGCGGGTCGGAGCCCTGCCCGTCCTGCGGGACGTGGACACCGCCGAGGACGCCCGCGAGGTGGCGGCGGAGGCACCGGAGAGCCGATTCGCCGCCGTGCACGCCGCGCTGACCTCGACGGTGGCCGGGGTCGGCAGGTGACGGCGACGACGGCCTGGCGCTCCGACCCGTACACCGACGCCCTGCGCACGGGGCACGGCCCGCTCTTCCTCCGCCGCGACGACGGGTGGCTCCTGCCCCTGGAGGTGGAACGGTGGTGCGAGGCCCCGGACGGCGCCGACCGGTCCGTCCTCGCACGCTGCCACGGCCCCGTCCTCGACATCGGCTGCGGACCCGGACGGCTCGTCGCCGCGCTCGCCGCGGAGGGGCGGCGCGCGCTGGGCATCGACATCAGCCCGGAGGCGGTGGCCCGCACCGTACGGCTCGGCGGGACGGCCCTGTGCCGGTCGGTCTTCGACGACCTGCCCGCGGAGGGCCGTTGGGACACCGCCCTCCTGATCGACGGCAACATCGGCATCGGCGGCGACCCGGCCGCCCTGCTGCGGCGGCTGCGCCGGGTCGTCTCCCGCCACGGCCGCGTCATCACCGAGTGCGCGCCGGTGGACGTGGACGAGCGGTGCGACGTACGGGTCGACGACGGCCGGGGTGGCCTGGACGACCGGGAGGGCGGAGGCGGTCGGGGGCCGTCGTTCCCCTGGGCCCGCGTGGGCGCCCGCGCCCTGACCCGGCACGCCGCGAGGGCGGGCTGGACCGAGTCCGGGACATGGACCGAAGCGGGCCGCGAGTTCATGCTGCTGACACGTCAGCCGCCGTCGGAGCTCGCGGAGTTCCCGGAGTCCGGGGAGTTCCCGGAGTCCGGGGAGTTTCCGGCCTCCGGGGAGTTTCCCGAGTTCCCCGCGCTCCCTGGACGTCCCACGGTGCCGGCGGGGCGGACCCGCTGAGACCGTCCTGCCCGCCGACCGCGCTCCCGCCACCACCGTAGGAGGACGAGCGCACCGCTGACCGCGGCCACCGCCGCCAGGACGATCGCCAGGTTGCGTCCGTAGGGCAGGGGAAGCGCCGACGGGTTGGGCGGCTCCCCCGGTCGTACGAGCAGGGGAAGCGTCACCAGGACCACGCCTCCCGCGGTGATCAGCGCGCCCCGCAGGACACCTCGGGCGGGGCGCACGGCGAGGAGGAGCCCGACGGCGAGGACGAGGGGCGCGATGATCCCGTCATGCAGGAGGACCGCTCCGGCCAGCCACACCACCACGTCGAGCGGATCCGGTTGGTCCACCACCCGCCATGCGCCGACGCCGATCAGGACGAGTCCGGCGGCTCCGACCGCGTACCGCAGCACGCTCACCGTTCTCACAGCACCTCCATCCGCTGCACCCATTTGGTCTGCAGGACTCCGGGGCGGTTGGGGGCGATGATCCGCGCGGGGGAGCCGTGGTCGAGGGAGAGCCGCTGCCCGTTGAGGGTGAGCGCGAGGAGGGTGAGCGGGTCGTCCGCGTACGCGGCGCCCATCTCCATCACCCGGTAGGAACCGCTCACTTCGAGCGAGGTGATCCGCAGGGCGGCCGTCCCCGGCCGGCCACCGGCCCGCTCGACGAGGTCGCGCACCCGTACCCCGACCCAGTCCGCCTCGACGCTCCACCCCTCGACACAGGCGATGGGCAGCCGGGCCCTGGCCTGGGGCATCGCCCGCAGGTCGGCGAGCGTGAGCGCGTACGGGCGGGGTCCCGCCACCTCCAGCCGCCACTCCCGCAGGCCGTCCGCCGACACGCCGGCCGCCGCGGCCGTCCGGTTCACCGGCAGCCCCTGCGGCCCGTGGTCGGGGTGGCGGGGCGCCAGCAGATCGAGCGCTTTCAGCGGGGTGGCGGACTGTCCGACCGTCGTCACCGTCACCACCCCGACGGCCGCGCCCATGTCGAGCAGCAGTGAGCGGCGGTCGACCGCGTCCTCGGCGGGGAGCGCGAGCGTTCCCGTCGAGCGGCGGCTCCAATGGGACGTGATCTCAGGGGCCTTGACCGCCACGTGCAGGAGGATCGAGCCGAACGCGATCCAGGCGACGGCGAAGTGCACGGGGACGAAGGAGAACGGCCAGGGGTACCACTCTGCGATGTTGAGCAGCCCCGTCAGGACCTGGAAGACGGCCGCGGCCACCAGAAGGCCGACGGACAGCCGCTCCATGGCGTGGCGCATGGAGCGGATCGGCGGCCACATGTAGAGCCGTGGATACACCGCCCACAGCTTGACCAGGAGCAGCACGATCGCGGCGAGGCCGGTGGCGACGTGCAGCCCTTGGGTGAGCCGGTAGCCCCAGGTCGGCCGGGCCGGCAGGTGGTCGGCGAGCCAGTCCGGCGGCTGCTGGAGGTAGTGGCTGATCAGTCCTGTCACGAAGCAGACGGCGAACGCCAGGCCGAGCCAGCGGCCGACGGCGGTCGCCGTCCGGGCGTCGTGGAGACGACCGTGGAAGGCCGGCGGCCGGAGCGCGGGGAACGGGAGCCGCCACCTGGGCATGCGGGAGGTCATGGCGTCCATGACACCGTCACGAGGGCCGCCGTGGCGGGTTCGACACCTTACGGAACCCGAACGCCTCGACGGGCCGCCCGCCTCCGGGCGGTCACCGCTGCCAGGCTGCGTCCATGACTCCCGCCCGACCGGTCTTCGTCACCGCGCTGCTGCTCGCGGCACTGACGACCGCCGTCTCCCTCACCCTGGTGCTCTCCGACGACGCTCCCCGGACCGGCTTCCTGGCCTGGTACGCCGTCGGCTGGGCCGTCTTCGCGGTGGCCGTCCTGGCCCTGCGCCGCGTCCCGGCCCGGGCGGTCGTCCCGCTGGTCCTCGCGGGGGCGGTCGCGGTCACCGCCACGGGTCTGCTCGCGCCCCCTCGGACCAGCACGGACTCCTACCGCTACGTGTGGGACGGCCGGGTACAGGCGGCGGGCATCTCGCCGTACGACCACGCGCCCGCCGATCCGGCCATCGCCGGACTGCGGGACGCGTGGCTCTTCCCCGAGGCGGGCGCGTGCGCGCGGCCGGCCGACGACGCCACCCTCGTCCTGCCCCTCGCTCCGCTCGCCGACGGCCGCTGCACCCGGATCAACCGGCCCGGCGTGCACACCGTCTACCCGCCGGCGGCGGAGGGCTGGTTCCTCCTCGTCCACGCCCTCTCGCCCGAGGGCGTCAGGCACAAGGCGCTCCAGGTCGGCGGCGGCCTGCTCGCCCTGGCCGTCACGGGTCTTCTGGTGGCCGTGGCGCGCCGCCGCGGCGATCCCCGGCGGGCCGCCCTCTGGGCCTGGTGCCCGGCCGTCCCCGTCGAGGCCGTCAACAACGCCCATGTCGACGTCCTGGCCGTCCTGTTCTCGGTCGCGGCGCTGTGCGTGGTGGCGCGGCGGAGGGTGGCGGGCGGGGTCCTGCTCGGTCTGGCGATCGCCGCCAAGCTGTTGCCCGCCGTCCTCCTCGTGGGCGCGCTGTCCGGCGTACGACGCCCCCTCAGGGCGCTGGCGGTGCTGGGGTCGGCGGTGGCGACCGTCGCGCTGCTGTATCTGCCGTACGTCCTGCTCTCGGAGCGGTCCGTGCTCGGGTACCTGGCCGGATACGCGGACGAGGAGGGCTACGACAACCCGGGGGCGGGCGGCCGTTACGTCCTGCTCCGGCTCGTCCTCCCCGACGCGTGGGCGCTCCCGGCCGCGTTGCTCGGCCTGGCGGCCGTCGCGCTGTGGGTCGTGGTGCGGGGCGATCCCGAACGCCCTTGGCGCGGAGCTCTGTTGACCACCGGGACGGCCTTCCTCCTCCTGACGCCGGGCTACTCCTGGTACGCCCTCCTCCTCGTCGCTCTGGTCGCCCTCGACGACCGGGGGGAATGGCTGGGCGTCGCCCTCGCCGGAGCCGTGGCCTACCTCGTGGGCGGTACCGCCGCGGCAGCCGCCTACGGCGTGGCCGCGGTGGCGGTGGCGGCAGCCGCCTGGCTCCGCGCCCTCGACCGCCACGGCCCTCGCCCGCCCTCTCTTGACTGCGCCGTCACCGCCGCGCCGTCCCGGCACGCCGAGGCATCGCCTCGCTCCTGACGGGGGCCTGACGGGGCGGAGAACGGGGAGGGCGGTGGCCCCGCGCCGTGCGAAGTACGCGGGGCCACCCGGGGCACACCCAGAGGGGCGTTACCGCGACCGTACGACGCCATCGGGTGCCGCGCGCGCCGAACTCTCCGGCTTCGCCCGCCCCGCGAACGGGATGTCAGGGCGTGGCGGGGGTCCGCACAGTGTCAACGCAGGTGCTTTCCGGTAGGTACGCGTCGGCGACGGCGGCGGTCCACCGGTCGTCGCCGGCCGGGAGTTCGGCGGCTTCCGAGCCCCAGACCCACCGGCCGCCCTCCTCGGTGGTGTCGAGGACGGCGACGGCGTAGCGTCCGTCCTCGGTGAGGGGCGCGTAGAGCGGCTCGCGGGTCGTGAACGTTCCGGCGTTGCTCCGGACGACGGACTGGGCGACGGACAAGGTGCCGGAGGCGGTGCCCTTGAGGGTCTTCTCGATGCGCAGGGTGCTGACGGCTACGCCGGCGTGCGGGTCGGAGGCGTCGGGGACGTAGCGGGCGGGGCCGGTGACCGTGCCGATGACGACCGTGGACGCGTAGGCGGCGATGTACTCGGGCTCGTCCGTCGGCGGCACGCATACGGCGGAGGTCGTCGCGTTGCCGTCGGAGCCCAGGACGTAGTACGCCGTTCCGGAGAGCCCGAGGGCGGCGGCCGCGGCGGCCGCGATCCAGATGTGCTTCACCATGTCAGCCCCGGAGCTTGCGGTAGTCGGACTTGTCTACGGCCGGCGGGCCGGTGACGGGCGGGCCGGCGTCACTGATGCGGAACGGCGATGCCGGCTGCGCGCAGGTTCGCCTCGATCAGGGTGTTCAGCCGGGCGATGGACGGTGCCTCCCGGTGGTGGTTGACCATTTCGTAGCGGGAGGCGGCGTCAGGCTGGTTCTGAAACCCGGTCGGCATCGACAGCAGCGCGCGGTCGGCCAGCAGCTTGGACGCCAGCTTGGACGCCAGTTCGTCGATCCGCGGGTCGTCCGGATCCCAGGACCTGGCATCCCAACCGCGCTTGGTCAGCTCGACGGACTCGGGATCGTCAAGCGAGTGTTCGAGCCGGTTCAGGAAGCTGTCGAAGATCTCCGGAACCAACGCCCGGGCCAGCACCAGAGCCTCCCGTTGACCGGCCACGTAGTCGGGACAGAAGCCGAGTTCGGCGAGTCGGTCCAGGACCGCGCAGGCCCGGTCGGGCAGCAGGGCCCGGTCGCCGTGGTCGAGACGGTGCAGCCTGTCGCGGCGCGCGATCAGGTCGTCGATCCGTTCGGTGAGCTGGTGATGGACGTCGTCGAGGGTGGCGGCGAACGTCTCGGGGTCGGCGTCGAGCAGGTCGCCGATCTCGGCCAGCGGCACGCCGGCCGCGGCCAGGGTCCGGACCTGCACCAGCCGGAACAGCTCGCCCGATCGGTAGCGGCGGTAGCCGGAACCGTCACGCTCCGGCTCCGTGACCAGGCCGAGCCGGTGATAGTGCCGCACGGTCTTGATCGTGACACCGACGAACGCCGCCGCCTGACCGATCGTGAGCCCACCCGCCATCAGCTCGGCACACCTCCAGGTCGTGGACGGCTGCGGTCTCGCGAACCGCGTCGGCGACAGCCGGAAAGTCCGGACGATCACAGGGGCGAGGATAACGCGCACCGGTCACCGGTCACCCCTTGATCCCGGCAGGGGGTTGACCTTGACCTTGGGTCAAGGCCGCACGCTCTTCACATGGCCGCTCGAAAGGGCCAGGCAGCCACCAGGGCCGCCGTGAGAACTCACACTGTGAACGGGAGATTCATCATGGGAACAAGCGACAGCGGCTTCTCCGACGCAGGGCTGCGCCGACTGCGCGAGGCGCTGGCACGGCATGTCGAGTCCAAGAAGATTCCCGGCCTCGTCGCCCTGGTCAGCCGCGGCGGCCGGACGCACGTCGAGGCGATCGGGACGATGCGTCAAGACGGTGGCTCGCCGATGCGCCGGGACACGATCTTCCGGATGGCGTCCACGTCCAAGCCGGTCACGATGGCGGCGGCGATGATCCTGCTCGACGAATGCCGGCTGCGGCTGGACGACCCGGTGGATCCGTGGCTGCCCGAACTCGCCGACCGGCAGGTGCTCAAGCTCCCCGACGGGCCGCTGGACGACACCGTGCCGGCCCACCGGCCGATCACCGTACGGGACCTGTTGACGTCGACGTTCGGGCTCGGAGTCGACTTCGACTCGATGGCTTCCCCGATCAGGGCCGCGACCTTCGAGCGTCTCGACTACAGCGTGGCCTCCGGGCCGGCGCCCGAGGCGGACGAGTGGATGCGCCGCCTCGGCGAGCTGCCGCTGCAGTACCAGCCCGGAGTGCGGTGGCAGTACGACCTCAGCAACGAGGTGGTCGGCGTACTTGCCTCCAGGGTCACGGGACAGTCGCTGGAGGCGTTCCTGCGCGAGCGCGTCCTCGACCCGCTGGGGATGAAGGACACCGCCTTCCACGTGCCCGCCGACAAGATCGACCGGCTGCCGCCCCTGTACGGGCCCGACCCGCAGACCGGGGAGTTCGTGGTGTGGGACGAGGCGGCAGGGGGACGGTTCAGCACGCCTCCCGCGTTCCAGGGCGCCGGCGGCGGCCTGGCATCCACCGTCGATGACTACCACGCCTACTTCCGGATGCTGCTGAATCACGGCATGCACGGGAGTGAACGGATCCTGTCCCGGGCGGCTGTGGAGCTGATGACCACCAACCGTCTCTCCTCCGGCCAGCTGGCGGCCCGAGAGACGATGCTCAGCAAGGCCGCCCACCTGTCGTCCGGCCAGGGTTCGAGCGGCGGCTGGGGCTTCGGCATGACGGTGCGCACACATCGCGGCGACTACGCGCCCATCGGCCAGTTCGGCTGGTTCGGCGGCACCGGCACCACCGCGTACGCGGACAGGACGAACCAGCTCACGGGAGTCCTGCTGACCCAGGTCGGACTGTCCACCCCGGATTCGCCGCGCGCCATGAACGACTTCTGGACCACGCTCTACCAGGCCATCGACTGACAACGAGCTCGCTGGAACCTGCCGAGCGGCGCGTCCTCTCCCCCAGTTCTCGGCACTCGGTACTCGGTACTACCGGATAGCAGTACCTAGTGCTACCGTATAGTGGTACTCGGCACTACGGAGTACCACGAGGGCCGAGGAGGGCTCGCGATGGACGACCTGACGGAGATGTTGAAGGGCACGCTCGAAGGGTGCGTGCTCGAAATCATCAGCAGCGAGGAAACCTACGGGTACGCCATCACCCGCCGGCTGAACGAGCTCGGCTTCGCCGACGTCGTCGAAGGGACGGTGTACACCATCCTGCTGCGACTGGAGAGGAACAAACTCGTCCAGGTGACGAAACGGCCGTCCGGCGTCGGTCCGCCGCGCAAGTTCTACGCGCTCAACGACGCCGGACGCGAGGAACTCGCGAAGTTCTGGACGAAATGGCAGTACGTCTCATCACGCATCGAAAGGCTCAAGGAGGGCGGGAGATGAACTTCTGGGAGACCATCACAGGCAGCGATCTCACCAGGGACTGGAAGGCGTTCGAAGCCCGGGCCCAGGCCCTGCCGGACGACTACCGGGCCGCGTGGGAACAGATCAAGGGCCACCTCCTCCCCCACGGGGACTTCACCGGCCGCAACCTGATGCCGATCCTCGACTCCGCCCTGGGGCTGCTCGAAGAAACGGCGGCGGACGGGCAGAGCGTCCACGAGGTGCTCGGCGACGACGTCCGAGGCTTCTGCACGGCGCTGGCCGGTGGAGAAGGGGCTCGAACCTACCGCGACCGGTGGCGCGAGCAGTTGAACAGGAACGTCGCCAGGAAACTGAGCCGGCTGGGAGGCTGACGTGGGCATCCAGGACATCATCGAGGGCAAGAAGCAGTGGCGGGCCCACACGGCTCGGGTCAAGGCGCTGCCGCCGGACTACCAGATCGTCTACAAGGAGATGCAGAAGTACCTGTTCAAGGTCGGACCGGTCGACCTCTCCGACGGGCCCCTGCTCCCCGAGATCGTCGACTTCTTCCAGGAAGGCGTGGCGGCGGGCAAGGGGGTCCTGGAACTCCTCGGCAGCGACGTCGCCGCGTTCTGCGACGACCTGATCAAGGACTCCCGCACCTATGCGGACGTCTACCAGGAGTCCCTCAGCGGGAACCCCGGTACGACAGAGCAGTAACACCCGCTGCCTCATGCCAGCGGGCGTAGCCCACACGCACTGTTCGTTCACCTCGGCGCGGCACCAACAGACGCGAGCCGGCCGGGCACCGAAAGCCGCCGTCGCAGATCCTGTCCGCCGAGGTGTTCGAGCAGGCCGGCGATACCCGGTCTCCAGTCCCGCCCCTGCGCCCGGCGGGCAGATCTCCGGCGGCGGCTTCAGCCTCCGAAAGGAAGCCATCGTGGCTCAATCTGTCATGCCCACATCCAGGCAGGGCGACGGTCACCCGTCGCCGACCGCCGTCTCCGCCGTCGGGCTCCGCAAGTCCTACGGCGAGAAGGTCGTCCTCGACGGTATCGATCTGCACATCCCGGCCGGGTCCGTGTTCGCGCTGCTCGGACCGAACGGCGCCGGCAAGACCACCGCCGTCAAGATCCTCTCCACCCTCATCACCGCCGACGCCGGTGACCTGCACGTCGGCGGGCACGACCTCGCCGCCGACCCGCAGGCCGTCCGCGCCGCGATCGGCGTCACCGGCCAGTTCTCCGCCGTCGACGGCCTGATCACCGGCGAGGAGAA
>NZ_JBSGTX010000108.1:0-19104 GCF_053607625.1 Streptomyces sp. NPDC055103 | reverse complement strand
ACGGTCCCCAGGGGCGAGCCACACCCCGACGGCCCGCCTCCGAAGTACTCAGCTTCGAATGAACCACCTCATCACAGACGGAACCAACGCTCCTGTCCTGGTGCGACAGTGAGCCGCCGGTCGCCGGGGAGGACGACGGCGAGCGGGCCCTCGGGCGAGGCGGGAACCCGGATGGCCAGCCGCCCGGGGAGGATCCGCAGGCGCACCCCTCGATGACGGCCGCAGCACAGGGTGAAGGTGAAGCGCGGGATCTCCGCCAGCCTCACCGGAGCCACCCGAAGCCCCTCCGATCCCGTTTCCAGGCCGGTGATCCCCCGCTCGACCAGATCGATCGTGCCCGCCATCGCGCCGAGATGGACACCCTCGCCGGTCGTTCCGCCCTGGACGTCGGCCACGTCGGCGAGCAGGGCCTCCTCGCAGTAGCGCCACGCGTCGGCGCCCTTCTGCCGGGCCAGTACCCAGCCGTGGACGAGACTGCTGAGCGTTGAGCCGTGGCTGGTGCGCCGCAGGTAGTACGAGACGGTCGCACGCCACATCTCATCGTCCACCGCGTAACCGAGCCGGCCGAAGAGGTCGGACAGCTCCTCGGGCCGGAAGAGGTAGCCGAGCATGAGGGTGTCGGCCTGCTTCGACGCCTGGTAGCGGTTGACCGTGTCGCCCTCGGCCTCCAGGATCCGGTCGAGCCTGCGGATGTCGCCGTACCGGGCCCGATAGCGCTCCCAGTCAAGCTCCGCCAGCGCGCCGTACCCCTCGAACTGGCTCACCACGCCGTGGTGGAACGGCACGTGCAGGCGGCGGGAGACGTCCTCCCAGCGGGCGAGTTCGTCTTCGTCCAGGGCCAGTTGCTCGGAGAGTTCCGAGCGTCGGGCCGCGGGCAGTTCGCCGAGCAGGTCGAGGCCCCGGGCGAGGACCCAGGCGGCGGTCGCGTTGGTGTAGGCGTTGTCGTCGATCCCCGGGGTCGTGGCATCGGGATAGGCGTCGTGGTACTCGTCCGGTCCGACGACCCCGCGGAGGCGGTAGCGGCCGAGCGCGGGGTCGAACGCGGCGGCCCCGGACCAGTAGCGGGCGACCTCAAGGAGGATCTCCGCCCCGGCGGAGTGGAGGAATCCACGGTCGCCGGTGGCCTGGGCGTACTTCCAGACGTTGAACGCGACGGCCGAGCCCACGTGGCGCTGGAGCCGGGAGTGGTCGGGCAGCCAGCGACCTGAGCGCGGGTTGAGGTGCAGGGCCTGGCTCTCCTCCCGGCCGGAACTCGCGCTCTGCCAGGGATACATGGCTCCCGGCAGGCCGGCGAGGCGGGCGGCCGCGCGGGCGGCCGGCAGCCGGCGGTGCCGGTACATGAGCAGCGCCCGGGCCACCTCGGGGAAGTGAAGGTCGAGGTAGGGCAGGACGAAGAGCTCGTCCCAGAAGACGTGTCCCCGGTACGCCTCACCGTGCAGACCCCGCGCGGGCACGCCCACGTCGAGGGCCGCCGTGTGCGGGGAGAGCGTCTGCAGCAGGTGGAACACGTGCAGCCGCAGGATGCGCCCCGCCTCCCCGGGCACATGAAGCTCCCCCTCTTCCCAGACGCGCTGCCATGCCGCCCTGTGAGCGGAGAGCAGCTGAGGAAAGTGGGGAGTGCGAGCGATCACATCGGTGGCTGCCGTGAGCGCGTCGGCGGAGGGCCGGTCCATTGATGTGTGCAGCGCCAGGGTCTTCACGACCATCGCCGAGCGGCGGGGAACGACCGGCAGGTGGTACGTCTGCTCGGTGCCGGCCGAGGTGGCCGTCTCCCGCGCGGACCGCGCGGGGCGGGTGACCGTGCGCACGGCCATGGCGATCCGGATACCTGGGTCGACGGTACGGCAGGAGATCCAGGCGACGCCGTCGGGCTCGAATCCGGTCCGGACGTCGGCGAGATGGCGCCCGTCAAGACGCCGGTAGCGCTCGACTCCGGTGTTGGTGACGGCGCCGTCGAGCAGGGACCGCACCTCGACGGCGCCGCTCCAACCGTAGGCGCGGAAGAGGGTGCACTGGGCCGCCAGTCCGGGTTCTCCCATGTGAACGAGGCGGATGTGGCTGACGCGCAGGCCTCGCCCGCGGGCGTCCTCGAAGAACAGACGTCGCGTGAGAACCCCCGCACGCAGGTCGAGGTGCGCATCGTAATGGCGCAGTTCGGCGGCGTCGGGAGTGAGCCAGTCGCCCGGCGGACCGTCGTCCGGGAGGCAGCGGTAGCGCAGCAGCGTCCAGTTCGGAAGGTTGACGAGATCCTCGTTCTCGACCTGCTGCCCCGCGACGGTGGAGGTGAGCCGGTCGTAGCAGCCGGCCAGATAGGTGCCCGGGTAGTGCGCACCCCCGGCGGTGCACTCGGGAGCGGAGCCCCGGGTGGCGAACCGACCGTTGCCGAGGGTGCAGAGGGCTTCGACCAGTGGCTCGCGTTCCGGGTCGTAGCGGTCGTAGTGCCACGTCCAGCCGGTGGTCATCCGCGCTCACTCCACACGCTCCGGACCAGCGCGGTCAGATCGGGAACGACCAGGTCGGCGCCTTGCTCCCGCAGGAGGGCAGCGGTGCTCCGCAGCGGGGTGCGGTCGACTCCGACGACGAGACCGAAGCCGCCGCGACGCGCCGCCGCGACTCCGGCGAGTGCGTCCTCGGCGACTGCGCTCTCCTGGGCGCGGCTGCCCAGGAGAGCGGCCGCCCGCAGGAACAGCGCGGGATCCGGCTTGCCGGCGAGGCCGAGCCCGGCGGCGTCCTCGCCGTCCACGATCGCCGTGAGGAGACCGGCGAGCCCGGCGGTACGGATCAGCGTCCGGGCGTGCCGGGAGGCGGAGACGGCTGCGCACGGCACGCCCGCCGTGCGCAGAGCAGTGAGGGCGGGCCCCGCGTCGGCGAAGGCCGTGACGCCTTGTGTACGAAGAAGTTCGACGAACGCCCGTTCCTTGTGTGCCGCGACGGCCCAGACCGTGCCACAGCCTGGTGCGTCGTGGGGCTCTCCTGGTGGGAGGTGAAGGCCGCGGGCGGTGAGGAAGGCCGCGGCGCCGTCGTACCGGGACCTTCCGTCGACGAGTCGACGGTACTCGGCGTCCGCGTCGAAGGGGGGCTGTGTCCCGCTGCCGGGCGCAAGTCGGTCGAGGCAGGCGTCGAAGGCGATCTTCCACGCCGCCGCGTGCACGACGGCGGAGTCGAGCAGAACACCGTCGGTGTCGAGGACGACACTCTCCGGCGGCCGAGAGCCCGGGCCTCGGCCGTTCATCAGGCCACTGACGTGTCGGGGAGGCTCACGACCGTGTGCTGCGGGCCGCCCAGCGCGACCTTGATGGCGCCGGTCTCTGCCCCTCGGCCGAAAACGTCGTACGCCTCCTCCATCTCCCCCAGTTCGAACCGGTGGGTGAGCAGTTCTGCCGAGGGCAGCCGCCCCGCGGCCATCATGCGCAGCAGCATGGGTGTGGACGAGGTGTCCACCAAGCCGGTGGTGATCGTGACGTCCTTGATCCACAGGTCTTCGAGGTGAAGGGTCGCGGGCTGGCCGTGGACTCCGATGTTGGCGACTCTGCCGCCTGGTCGCACCATGCGCGTGCACATCTCGAACGCCTCCGGGACACCGACGGCTTCCATGACGACATCGGCGCCGAGGCCGTCGGTCAGATCCGCGACGAGCTGCTCGGGGCCTTCCCCGGCGTTCACGGTGGCGTCCGCGCCGAGGGCTCGGGCGGCGCCCAGCCGGGACTCGGCGAGGTCGACGGCGACGATACGGCCGGGACTGTAGAGGCCCGCCGTGATGACGGCGGCGAGGCCGATGGGGCCCGCGCCGACCACGACCACCGTGTCGGCGGGGTGCACCGCGCCGTTCAGGACCCCGACCTCGTAGGCGGTGGGGAAGATATCGGCGAGCAGGACGGCGTCGGAGTCGTCGATCGAGTCGGGTAGCGGGTGGACCGACAGGTCGGCGAAGGGCACCCGGACGTACTCGGCCTGGGTGCCGTCGACGGTGTGGCCGAGGATCCAGCCGCCTCCGCCCCGGCACTGTCCGTAGCGACTCTCGCGGCAGAAGCGGCACCTTCCGCAGGCCGTGATGCAGGAGACCAGGACGCGGTCGCCCGGTCGTACCGAGCGGACGTCGCCTCCGGTCTCCACCACCGTGCCGACCGCCTCGTGTCCGAGGACCCGCCCGGGCGTCACCTCGGGGACGTCGCCCTTCAGGATGTGCAGGTCCGTGCCGCAGATGGTGACAGCATCGACCCTGACGACCGCGTCGGCGGGATCCTCGACGACCGGGTCGGGCACGTCCTGCCAGGCGATACGCCCCGGTCCCTGGAAGACGAGTGCCTTCATGGCGCCCACCCACTTCCTGTCGCACGTCGCTGCGGTCCTCGTCCACCAGGCTCCGTCCGGTACTCGGGCGGCGCATGGGCCGGTCGGCCCCCCGATGTGCCCGTACGGACTCTCGGGGCGTGCCGGGTCAGGATGCGAGGGTGGAGACCGGTACAAGTTCCGAAGGAGGGACGGCCATGTCCGAGGCAGCCCCGAATCCCGCTCCCACGCCCCCGCGGCCGGCCCTGCTCAGTTTCCTGGGTGGCGTGGGAACGGTCACCGGCAGCAAGTTCCTGGTCGAGAGCGACCATGCGCGGATCCTCCTCGACTGCGGTCTCTTCCAGGGTTTCGCGAAGCTGCGGCACCGCAACTGGGAGCGGTTCGCGCGCGACGCCGCGGACGTGGACGCCGTGGTCGTCACCCATGCCCACCTGGACCACTGCGGCTATCTGCCCCGCCTGGTGCGGCAGGGCTTCCGGGGACCGATCCTGACCAGCTCCCACACCGCCCGGCTCGCCGGGATCGTGCTGCGCGACAGCGCACGGCTCCAGATGGAGGCCGCCAGGCACGCCAACGCGCACGGCTGGTCCAAGCACCACCCGGCCAAACCGCTCTACGACGATTCGGACGTCGAGAAGACCCTGGCGTTCTTCGACCCCGTGCCCGTCGGCGAGGACGTGGAGATCATGGCCGGCACCCGGCTCACACTCCACCACGGCGGACACATCCTCGGCTCGGCATGGGCCCACCTCACCCTGGAGGACGGCCACACCCTGGCCACCTCCGGTGACCTGGGCCGCCCAGGTCACCCGCTGCTGCTTCCACCCGAGCCGTTCTCGGGCGCCGACGTCCTCCTCATGGAGTCCACCTACGGCGACCGCCACCACGACCAGGAGTCCGCCCGGTCGGAGTTCGCCTCCGTCATCGCACGCGCGCTCGCACGGAACGGCACCGTCGTCATCCCGGCCTTCGCGATCGACCGGACCGAGATCGTCCTGCACGAACTGGGCCGCCTGCGCGAC
Organism: Streptomyces sp. NPDC055103; assembly: GCF_053607625.1. NCBI lineage: Bacteria > Bacillati > Actinomycetota > Actinomycetes > Kitasatosporales > Streptomycetaceae > Streptomyces > Streptomyces sp. NPDC055103. Next base: position 13,792 of record NZ_JBSGTX010000108.1, on the reverse strand, counting down.
ACGGGCGTCCTGCCCCGCTCGGTCCCCGTGTACGTGGACAGCCCCATGGCCCTCGCCGCGCTGGACGTCTACCGGGACGCCGTACGCGAGCGCTCCGCCGAGCTGCGGCCCGAGATCCTCGCACGGGGAGATAGCGCGTTGAGCCCGGAACCGTTCCTCGCGGCGCGCACGGTGCAGGAGTCCATCGACATCAACAGCACGCACGGGCCCGCCGTGATCGTCTCCTCGGCCGGCATGGCCACCGGCGGCCGGGTCCTGCACCACCTCCGCCGCCTTCTCCCCGATCCGCGCAACGCGGTGGTCGTGGTCGGCTTCGCGGCGGCCGGCACCCGGGCGCGAGACCTGGTGGACGGAGTCCCGACGCTCAAGATGTTCGGTGAGTACGTGCCCGTACGGGCCGAGATCGCCGACGTACCCCACTTCTCGGCCCACGCCGACGCGGGACAGATCATCGACTGGCTCCGAGGCGCTCCTCCCCCGCACACCACCTACCTCGTCCACGGCGAGCCGACGGCGTCCGAGGCGCTGCGCGATCGCATCGACCGCGAGCTGGGCTGGACAGCCGTGGTGCCCCGCTCCGGGGAGGCCGTCCTGGTCCGCTGACCCGGGACCAACGGCCCCCCGGCGAACTCGCTCCGGCACCCGCAGCCGTTGCGGCAGCGCCGGCGCGCCGATCCCTCAGGTAAGGAAAGAGCGATGACACCTCAGCCGTTCACCGTCGCCGACGTGATGACCAAGAAGGTCGTCGCCGTCCAGCCCGGCGCGGAGTTCAAGGAGATCGTCGCCGCCATGGAGCGGTGGAAGGTGACGGCCGTACCGGTCATCGAGGGCGAGGGCCGCGTCGTCGGGGTGGTCTCCGAGGCCGATCTGCTCCTCAAGGAGGAGCTCCACGACCACCGCCTCGGTCTCGTCGAACAGATGCGACGGCTCGATGCCACGGCCAAGGCCGGTTCTCGCCGGGCCGAGGACCTGATGACCTCACCCGCGGTCACCGTCGCTCCCGAGGCGTCCCTGCCTCAGGCCGCCCGCCTCATGGCCTCCCATCACGTCAAACGGCTGCCGGTCGTCGACGCGAGCGGCGTCGTCCAGGGCATCGTGAGCCGGTCCGACCTCCTCAAGGTCTTCCTCCGCCCCGACGAGGATCTCGCCGCCGAAGTGCGCCGCGACGTCGTCGAGCACCTCTTCCCGCTCTCTCAGCGCCGGGTCGACGTCCGCGTCGACGCCGGAGTCGTGACGCTGTCCGGCCAGGTCCGCGACAGCGCGCTCATCCCGCTCGCAGCCCGCCTGGCCCGCGCCGTCGAAGGCGTGGTGGACGTACGGTGCGAACTCACCGCCCAGGGCCGGACATAACCATTTCCGGCCGTTCCGGTGCAGGTCACGGGGCAGCCGCGCACGCTCGAAGCATGGCCCCGGTAACCAGCGCCGACCTGTAGGAGGTCACGATGGCGCTCTCGTACCCTCCAAGGCGGCACGGTGTGTGCTCGCCGCCGCGGGGCGAGAGGTTCCTGCGCACGGGCGAGGGCCCCGGACGGGTCTTCGCGGCCTACGCCGACGACCACGGGCAAGCCCAGGGGCCGGACGGCCCTCCCCAGGACTGCGGCAGCGGGCGATCCTGAACGTGGGGGGCCGCCGGTCGAACGCGCGAGAAGGTGACGAGCGATGAGGCACCGCAGCGTCGCGGATCTGATGACACCCACGGCGGGTGCGCTCATGTCCAGCCCCGCCGTCGTCGCCCGCCCGGAGTGGAGCGTGGTGCGCGCCGCCCGGGTGATGGAACGGGCCAGGATCAAGCGTCTGCCCGTCGTCGACGACGACGGACGCCTCGTTGGTGTGCTCAGCCGGAGCGACCTCGTCCAGCTCTTCCTGCGCCGGGACCGGGCGATCCAGGAGGAGATCGTCGAAGACGTGGTCACCCACACCCTGAGGCTGAGCCCATCGGCCCTCTCGGTGGAGGTCGAGGACCGCCGGGTCACCCTCAGTGGCACGGTCCGCCGCCGCAGCCTCGTTCCGGTGCTTCTCAGGCTCTGCAACAGCGTCGACGGTGTCGTGGGGGTCGTCGACCGGCTCAGGTACGAAGACGACGACCTGTCGAGGAAGTGACGATCATGGACACCCCTGGCGCCCCGTACAGTCCCGTGGCGGTCTCCGCCGATCTCGACAGCCGGCTGTCCCGCTGGCTGTGGCTGGTCAAGTGGATCCTGGTGATCCCGCACTGGATCGTGCTGTGCTTCCTCTGGATCGCCTTCTTCGTGGTGACGGTGATCGCGTTCTTCGCCATCCTCTTCACCGAGCGCTTCCCAAGGGGTCTCTTCGACTTCAACCTCGGCGTGCTCCGCTGGTCCTGGCGCGTCTCGTACTACTCGTACGGGGCACTCGGCACCGACCGCTACCCGCCCTTCAGCCTGGGCCCCGAGCCGGACTACCCGGCCCGGCTGGACATCGCCTACCCGGAGCGGCTCTCGCGCTCGCTGGTCCTGGTCAAGTGGTGGCTGCTCGCCATCCCCCACTACTTCGTGATCGCCTTCTTCACCAGCGGCATGCACGCAGGATGGTGGAGCGGCGGGCTGATCACCCTGCTCGCGCTCATCGCGGGATTCGCCCTCGCCTTCACCGAGCGCTATCCGCGCGACCTGTTCGTCCTGATCGTCGGACTGAACCGCTGGGTCCTGCGCGTCGCCGCCTACGCGAGCCTCATGACGGACGCCTATCCGCCGTTCCGCCTCGACCAGGGCGGTCACGAACCGGGGACGGCCGCCGGCCGCTGACGGCGCCGCCTGGCGCGCCGCAGCTCGTCCGTGCCCCACACCAGAACCGGGAACGTCGCGACGAGCAGGACGACGTCCAGAGGGAGGGCCGCCGTGCCGAAGAGATCCTGGAGCGGGGGCGCGTAGACGAGAGCAGCGGTGAACGCGAGCTCGAAGGCGATACCCGCGAGCAGCAGGGGGTTCGAGAACACCCCGATGTCGCGCAACGCCGCGTGATCGGTGCGGGCCGCGAACGCCGTGCCGACCTGGCAGGTGACGATGCCGGCGAAGGTGGCCGTGGTGGCCGTCACGTAGGCGTGGTGCAAGGGGCTGCCGGTACCCGTGGGGTCGCCCGGCTGCCAGCCCGCGCGCCACAGCACGTAGAAGTAGCCCGCCATGACGAGGACCGCAGACGTGAGCCCCAGGTACCCCCAGCTCCGTATGAGCATGTCGCGGGAGATCACGCCCTGGTGCCGCGGTCGCGGAGGCCTCTGCATGATGCCTGGCTCGGAGCGTTCCCGGCCGAGGGCGAGGGCCGGCAGGGTCTCGGTGCCGAGGTCGATGGCGAGGATCTGCAGGACGGTGAGGGGAAGCGGTACCGTGCCGGCGGAGAGCGCGAAGACGAGGAAGGGAACGATCTCCGGCGTCGCGTGGGCGAAGATGTAGACGATGAACTTGCGTACGTTGTCGTAGACGCGGCGCCCGGCTTCGACCGCGGTCACGATGGTGGCGAAGTCGTCGTCGGTGAGCACCATCGCGGCGGCCTCCCGGGCCACGTCGGTGCCGGAGCGTCCCATGGCCACCCCGATATGGGCGCGGTGCAGCGCGGGGGCGTCGTTGACGCCGTCACCGGTCATGGCGACGATCCGGCCGTGCTCCCGCAGGGTGTCGGCCACCTTGAGCTTCGTCTCGGGCGAGGATCGGGCGAACACGATCTCGTCGTCGCCTTCCACGAGGAGCCGGTCCAGCTCGTCGTCGCCCAGTGACTCCGACGCCGCGACCACGTGCAGGCGGGGTACTCCGATGCCGACGTCCCGTGCGACGGCCGCGGCGGTGGCGCCGTTGTCGCCCGTCACGACGTGTACCCGGATGCCGGCCTCGTGGCAGCGGCGTACGGCCTCCGCCACCTCGGGGCGCGGCGGGTCGTACAGCCCGACGAGCCCGAGCAGGGTCAACCCCGACTCCGCGTCCTGGCGGCGTGACGGCAGCTCCGCGCCACTCGGCACGTCGCGTACGGCGACGGCCAGGACCCGCATGCCGTCCCCGGCCAGCCTCTCTGCCGCCGCGCGGGCCGGGTCCACCCCCGTTCCGGGCAGGAGGCGGTCCAGCACTGCCTCGGGCGCGCCCTTGACCACGATCCGCGTGGGGCGCAGCATCTCCCCGCCCCGCCTCTCCCCGTCGCGTGTCTCCCCGTCACGTGTCTCCCCGCCCTGCACGACCGACATCAGGCGCAGCCGCGGATCGAATCGGAACAGCACCCGCCGTCCCGCGTCGCGCAGACCCAGGTCCAGCGGAGCCCCGTGGTCGGCGGCCCCGGCGACGAGGGCAGCCTCGGTGGGGTCGCCGTGCAGTTCGCCGTCGGCTTCTCGCGTGACGGTGGTGCACAGGGCGGCCGCCCTCGCCAACTCCTCTGCCCAGGGGCCGGGCTCCGACCCGTGGTCGACCGTCCACAGCGCCCTGAGACGCATGCTGTTGCGGGTGAGTGTGCCGGTCTTGTCCGTGCAGATGACGCTCGTGGAACCGAGGGTCTCGACGGCGCTGAGCCGTTTGACCAAGGCACCCCGGCGGGCGAGAGCTCGGACGCCGACGGCCAGGGCCAGCGTGATGGTCGGAAGGAGTCCTTCCGGGACGTTGGCGACGAGCAGTCCGATGGCGAACGTCAGGGAGTCGGTGACCGGAAGCCCGACCGCCACCCCGAGGACGAGAAACACGACACCCATGCCGGTCGCGACGCCGGCGATGAGCCACGCGACCCGCTTGACCTGCCGTTCCAGAGGGCTCGCCTCACGCCTCGTCCGCTGGCTGAGCGCGGCGATCCGACCGAGTTCGGTGTGGTTTCCGGTGGCGAACACGATGGCGCGGGCCTGCCCCTCGACACAGGTCGTCCCGCTGAAGACGAGGTTCGGCTCCTCAAGCAGCGGGGCACCGAGGATCCCGGCTGAGGCGATCCGTTCAGCCGGCACGGACTCGCCCGTGAGCATCGACAGATCGACCTCGACCCCGCCCTCCGTGACGTGCGCGTCCGCGGGGACCTTGTCGCCCTCCTCCAGGAGGATCAGATCGCCCGGTACGAGGTCACGGGCCTCCACGACGTGGGGCTGCCCGTCGCGCACGGCGAGTGCGTGCTCGGGCAGGTAGCGGGCGAGAGTCTCCACCGCCCGCTCCGCTTGGTGTTCCTGGAGCAGGGCGAACGCCGCGTTGACGGCGATGACCGCGAGGATCGCCCAACCTAGGACCGCCAGGTCCGCGACGAAGGCGAGGGCGGCGGCAGCCCACAGCAAGAGGGCCAGGGGATGAATCAGCTGCCCGACCAGCTCGCGCACGAAGGAGGAGCGCACCCTTCGCCGTACCTCGTTCGGGCCGTGGACGGCGAGGCGCCGGGCGGCCTCGCGGGCCGAGAGACCATCCGGCCCCGTGGCGAGTTCACGGCGCAGCCGGGGCAGCGGTTCACTGGGGTCGAAGGGCGGCGCCTCGGTGGAGGCAGCGGTCCGGTGCGGGGTTGCACGGTTGCCGGCACGGTCAGTCATCGACGTCCCCTGCACCGCTGCCGCGGCGGAGTCGGCCGGACCATACGGGTTCCACCTGCTCCCACTCGCGTTCCCAGGCCGCGAGCCGGTGCCCCTCGGTCCGCCGCTGTACGAGGAGGACCACGGCGGCGCCTGTCACCCCGGTGACGCCTGCCGCCGCCACACCGCCCGACATCGAGGTCAGGGCGCGGTCGGCAGCACTGCCGGGGGGCCGGGCGGGTGACCCCGAGTCGTCCACCCAGATCGTCACGGCGCGTCCCTCCGGTGTCCGGGACGGGACGTGGATACTCCCGGACCGACGGACGTTCTCGGGCTGCTCCCACACAGCCGGCGCGACGGCCTGCGGCTTGGAGCCGTACCGGGTGGCGACGGGTGGTTCCTTGGCCGGCCCTGTGGTGGTCGCGGTCACCTGATGCCGGTGCGCGGCGAGTTCACGGTCGGTCTTGGATCCCGCCGACCACAGGCTCCCGGCGGCCACAGCACCGCAGATCACAGCGATCAACAGCACGAAGACCAGGGCGGCGCGCCTTGCGGGTCCCCTGGGTGGGGTGGTCCCGCTCCCCGACTCCTGGTGGAGCATGCCGCACCTCCCGTGGTGATGGCCTCGCTAACCTGTCAGAGGCCTCTTCAGTGAGTGACGTCGAGTTCCGTTCCGATGTGGTGGGCCCATGCCCGGATCCGTTCCGGATTGCGGAAGTCGCCACCCTTGCCGCGGCGCACCATGGCCCGCGCGACCGGACCCGACGTCTCGGCGGTCACGGCGCCACCGAAGGTCATGTGCTCACGGGCACCGAGCTTCTTCATTCGCCGGGCGACTCCCCGTACGGGCGGGATGTCGTGCTGTTCCGCGGAACTGTCGATGGGACCGCTGCTGAACAGCCAGAGAGGCCGGCGGCTGAGCTGTTCGGCGTTGCGCCGGGCGCACCGTCGCGCCTTGCCGGTCCAGTGCCCGGCGTAGAGGGCTCCGCCGAGGACGACTCCGTCGTAGCCGCTGACGTCGGTGACGGTGTCGGCCGGCAGGACGACGGCGTCGAAGCCGTCGTCCCGGAGCGTCCGGCCGATCTCTTCGGCGATTCCGGCGGTCGCACCGGCTTTGCTGCCGTAGGCGATCAGGACACGTTTGGCGTTCATGATTCCGCTCCCTCGGCCCGTTCGCCGACCCGCTTCACCGGAATGGTCCGGACGGACGTCGTGTCCTCTTCGTCGGGCATCGGGATGCGGACGGTGAGGATGCCGTCCGCGTACGACGCCTCGACGTCGTCGGCGGGGATCGTGGCCGGGAGGCGCACGGTCCTGCGGAAGGATCCGTAGCGGAACTCCGAGTGCTCCTTGTCCTCCTTGCTCTCGCTGTGCTCCGCACTCACCGTGAGGAGGTTGTCGTCGACGGTGATGGCGATGTCGTCGTCCGGGTCCATGCCCGGCAGCTCCGCTCGCAGCACGTAGACGCCGTCGCCGCTGGTCATCTCGACCGCGATGGAGTGGGCGGCGGAGCCGGGGCGCCATCCCGGCAGCCCGGGGAACTCCCTGTTGAACCAGTCGTTGAAGTCGGGGAAGAGGCTGTGCCTGCGTTCCACCTTGCCTCCGGCCATTGCTCTGCTCCTCGTGTAAGGGGCCCAGGACGGTCGCCGTGGACCCGAGCCAGTGCGGACAGGCGGCGGATCGGGTTTGCGGAGCCCGGTCCGACTCCGTCACCCACTCTTCCACCCACGAAGTCGCGTGGCGCAGTGTCCAAGGGGGGCTGAAGGACAGGGCCGAACGGGCCGCACCAAGAGGGGACCGACCGGCCCATGGCGCCACTGCGCCGGTGCTGTCAGCGGCAGATCTCCTCGACGAAACGGCCCACCCGTTCCTCCGGCAGGTGCCGCGCCAGGTCCGCCTCACTGATCATGCCGATCATGCGGTGGTCGTCGATCACGGGCACGCGGCGGACCCGGTGGTCCTGCATCGTGCGGAGCACCACTTCGCTGTCGGCGCCCGCGTCCACGGTGACCGGCTTGCCCTGGGCGAGGTCCCCGGCCGTCATCCGGTGGGGGTCCTTGCCCTTGGCAAGGCACTTCACCACGATGTCCCGGTCGGTGATGATGCCGTGCAGCCGGTCGTCCGGCCCGCAGATGGGCAGCACGCCGACATCCAGTTCGCTCATACGGCGTGCGGCATCCATCAGGCTCTCGTTCTCCTGCACGCAGCTCGCACCGGCGTGCATGATCTCCCTTGCGGTCGTCATGGCCACGTCCTCCTTTCCGGCCCCCCTGCTCACGATCGAGCCGATTCGCCACTGGTTCAGAGGAAGAGCGCCGACGACTCGCTGCCGTGTCTTCCTCGACATGGTCACTCCTCCGTTCGTCCCGTGCCCTTCTCAAGCGTCGTCTCCGCGTGGGCCACGTGCCCTTTGACCGCTGCGAAGCTGTCCGGTGCCACCGAGATCGAGTCGAGGCCCGCTTCGACCAGGATCGCGGTGAACGCCGGATCGTCGCTGGGCCGCTGCCCGCACAGTCCGACCGGCCGGCCCGCCGCGTGGGCGCGGACGGCGAGGGTCTGGATGCTGCGGACGACCGCGGGGTCCCGCTCGTCGAAGACGTGGGCGAGGGCCTCGGAGTCGCGGTCGACGCCGAGGGTGAGCTGGGTGAGGTCGTTGCTGCCGATCGAGAATCCGTCGAAGCGTTCCGCGAACTCCCTGGCCAGGATGATGTTGGCCGGTATCTCCGCCATGACGTAGACCTGCAGCCCGTTCTCGCCGCGTACGAGTCCCTCCTCCGCCATCACCGCCAGTACGCGGTCGGCCTCGCCGAGGGTGCGGCAGAAGGGGATCATGACGATCACGTTCGTCAGCCCCATCCCGTCACGGACCCGGCGCAGCGCGCGGCATTCGAGGGCGAAGCCCTCGCGGTAGCCGTCGCTGTAGTAACGGCTCGCGCCGCGCCAGCCGATCATGGGGTTCGCCTCGTCCGGTTCGAAGGGCCGGCCGCCGAGGAGCTTGGCGTACTCGTTGGTCTTGAAGTCGCTGGTGCGCACGACGACGGGCGCCGGCCCGCGCGAGGCAGCGATCCGGGCGATGCCGTGGGCCAGCCGGTCGACGAAGTAGTCGCCTCGGTCGAGGTAGCCCTCGGTGAGCCGCTCGATGACATGCCGGTCGTGGGTGTCGAGCCGCTCCGGATGCAGCAGGGCCATGGGGTGGACTTTCACCTGGTGGGCGACGATGAACTCGAGGCGCGCCAGTCCCACTCCGTCCGCGGGGAGTCGCCACCAGCGGAACGCGGCTGATGGATCGGCCAGGTTCAGCATCACCCGGGTTCGGGTGGCGGGCAGTTCCGCGAGGTCGGTCTGGGTCTCCTCGTACGGGAGCAGCCCTTGGTAGACACGTCCGCTCCCTCCCTCGGCGCAGGAGACCGTGACGGAGCGCCCGTCACGCAGGATCCGTGTCCCGTTTCCGGTTCCGACGACGGCGGGGACGCCGAGTTCGCGGCTGACGATGGCGGCGTGCGAGGTGCGCCCCCCGTGGTCGGTGACGATGGCGGAGGCCCTCTTCATGACGGGTTCCCAGTCCGGGTCGGTGATGCCGGTGACGAGGACGCCGCCCTGGGGGAAGCGGTCGAGGTCGACGGGCGCGTCGAGCGCCACGACACGGCCCTGGCCGATGGCCTCGCCGACGGCGATGCCTTCGACGAGTGGTTCTTCGGGAGTGGCGATGAGCCGGCGGCGGGTCAAGGTGGTGGTGTGCCGACGCGACTGGACCGTCTCGGGGCGGGCCTGGACGATCCAGAGCTCGCCGGTGAGGCCGTCCTTGGCCCATTCGATGTCCATGGGGCAGCCGTAGTGCTCCTCGACGGCCGCCGCCCAGCCGGCGAGTGTGCGGATCTCCGCGTCGTCGAGGACCCGCTGGTTCCGCTCACCGTCGGGTGTGTCGACCGTGCGGGTCAGCCCGGTGTCCGCGTACACGGCCTTCAGCCGCTTGGCTCCGATCCGCACGTCGATGACGGGGTCGAGCGCCGGGTCCTTCAGGCTCGGCTTGAACACCGTGTACTCGTCCGGGTCGACCTGGCCGCTGACGACGGTCTCCCCCAGCCCCCAGGCGGCGCTCACCACGATCACGTCCGGAAAGCCGCTCTCCGGGTCGAGGGTGAAGACGACCCCGGCGCCGGCGAGATCGGAGCGGACCATCACCTGGACGCCGATGGACAGGGCGACGGCGAGGTGGTCGAAGCCCATCCGTTCGCGGTAGTCGATCGCCCGGTCGGTGAACAGGGAGGCGTAGCAGCGCGTGCACGCCTCGAGGAGCGCGTCGGCGCCGCTGACATTCAGGTACGTCTCCTGCTGCCCGGCGAAACTCGCCTCGGGCAGGTCCTCCGCCGTCGCACTGCTGCGCACCGCCACCTCGGGCGACTCCCGGCCGATCTCCTCGGCCAGCCGCTCGTACGCCGCGAGCACGGCATCCCGCAGAGGCACGGGCAACGGCTCCACGAGGAAGAGGGACCGGATGGCCGCCCCGACCTCATCCAGTGGGGCACCGGCATGCAGTCTGTCGATCTGTGCCCCCACACGACGGCGGAGATCTCGGGAACCGAGCAGTTCCTCGTACGCTTCGGCGGTGGTGGCGAATCCCGGAGGGACGCGGATGCCCGCGCCCCCGAGTCGGGTGGTCATCTCGCCCAGCGAGGCGTTCTTGCCACCCGCTCGGCCGACGTCGTGCCGCCCGAGTTCCGTGAACGGTACGACGTGTCGTATCGGTCCCATGGCTTCCTCCACGGTTCTCGGACCTCCTCAGTACGGCAGGGGCCGGCCGGACGGCGTGCGCAGGTCGAGGGGGGCGGGCTTGCGGGGATGGCCCGGCCGGGGGCTGATCCGGATGCGCTTCATGATGCTCACCTCTTCGCAGAACCGGCCGATGGACCGGGGGCGTCCTCTCGCCCCACCGTCCCGCGTGGAGGTGGTCGCGTCCCAGTGCCGAGCGGGGCAGCGGGCACGGACCGGTCGGCCGTGCCGGAACGGGACCGGTCGGCCCGTGCCGGGTCGTCTGTCTGGCGCGCGCGTTGCGGGAGGGGGACGGTGATCAACGGACACGGGGCACGGTGCAGCAGGCTGTGAACCGTCGAACCCGACCGCATGCCGGAATAGCCGCCACGACCTCGGCGACCGACCATGAGAGAGAGGGATTCCTGGGACGCCAGGGCGAGTTGTTCGACCGGGTGTCCCCTCAGGACCTCTTGGGAGATGGCGACGTCCGGATACCTCTCCGCCCAGCCCGCCACCGATTCGGCGAGCAGCCGACGCCGCTCGGCCAGGCCCACTTCATCGTCGTCGTGGGCCAGGAGGGAACGGGGCCAGACCCAGACGGCCCGCAGCCGTGCCTCGCGCAGGCTCGCCTCCTCGACGGCGAAGGCGACCGCGGCCCGTGAGGACTCGCTTCCGTCCACGCCGACGACGACGGTCGGTGGGTGCACAGCGGTGTGTTCAGGTGCGCGGACCACGACGACGGGACAGTCGGCCCGTGCCATGAGGGGGACGACCACGGAGCTCTCGCTGAACATCTCGGCGGGCCTGCCGAGACGACGCGAACCGACTACGACGAGTGCGGCGTGCTGCGCCATGTCGCGCAGCACGGTCGCCGGCACACCGTTCACGCGTTCCGTCGCGATCCGCAGACCGTCGTGCAGTTCCCGGACGAGGTCCTCCGCGTTGGCGATCGCCGACTCCGCGTGGATACGCAAAGCGCTCTGGCGGGCGAGCGCGTCGTACCGGAGCCCGTCGTGGGCAGGCGGTACGGCGACGACCAGCCGGAGCACCAGGCCTCTTCGTACGGCCTCGTCGGCGGCCCAGACGAGAGCGGGAACCGACTGCTCCCGGGGGTCGACACCGACCAGTATCTCGTTCACGTCTCCTCGACCCGTGTCGCGAAGGCAGGTGGGACGATCTCCACCGGGCAGTGGGCGTGGTGAAGCAGGACGTGGGCGACTCGCCCCAGGGAGCGGCCTACGCCCAGGGCGTGGTGGTCTCTGCCCATCACCAGCAGATCGGTGTGGGCACTCGCCTCCACCAGGATCCCGGGCGTGCTCGTGCCCGTCTCGACGTGATGGCTGACGATCAGCTGCGGATAGAACTCACGCGCGAGGTCGGCGAGCGACTTGATCTCGTGCACGCGCTGCTGCGCGATCCCGTCGAGGTCGTCCAGCATGGTCGCGACGCTGCCGACGTGGCTGAGCACGTTCCAGACGCTCACCAGCCGCAACGCCGCCTTGCGGGCATCCGCCTCGGCGGCCGCGACGAGTAGCCAGCCCCTGTCCGAAGCACCGTGCACGGCTGCTGTCACCGAGCCCGACGCGGGACGGTCACCGTCACCGCGGACCACGATCACGGGAACTTCGGCGCGGGCCGCCACACCCAGACCGACGGATCCGAGCATGAGCGCGGAGAAGCCGCCGAGCCCCCGGTTGCCCACCACGATCGTGCCCCGGTGGCCGGCGGCCGCCCGGAGACCGGCGACCGGCTCCTGGCGGCCCAGCTCCTTCGTGACGGCGAGGTCCGGAAAGAGGTCACGGACCGCGCTCGCGGTCTCGGTCAGCAGGTCGCGACCCGCTTCACGTACCGCCTGGATCGTCTCGGCGTTGGCGAAGATGGCCCGGCGGTCGGTGTCGGCGGCGTGGACGAGATGCAGAGGCCGACCCCGTCTTTCCGCCTCCTCGGCGGCCCAGAGCACGGCCGCGCGCCCGGAGGGGGACCCGTCGACTCCCACGACGACGTTGCCGAGCTCCGGTCGGGTGAGGGTCTCGCTTGTCATGGCTCCTCCTCCGGAGTACGCCCGCGGCTCGGGAACGCGTCCCGAGGGGCGGCATCTCCCACACTGACACCGTGGTGGGCCTCCTCGGGATGGGCCGTTCGGCCCCGATCGAGGCCTTCTCGGCCCTGCTGCCGGAAGCGACGGGGCACCAACCTGACAGGTGAGATGTCCTGTCCGATCCGGAGGCGGGGCGGGACGGGGCGGAAAGGTCTCGACGAGGGAGGCACGCCATGTCAGCCCAGGTCACCGTCGGTCTGGACGGTTCTGCGGAAAGCCTCGCCGCCGCCCGTTGGGCCGCGACGCAAGCGGTGCTGCGCGAAGTGCCCCTCAGGCTGGTGCACGTGGAGGAATGGCCGAGCATGCCGGAAGTACCCATGGCGTACGCCCGCACACTCGCCCACGACGAGCAGACCGCGAGGTTGATGCGAGAGGAGGCGGACCGAGCGCGGCAGAACCATCCCGACCTCGAGGTCATCACGGAGCATGCGCATGGCCGGGCAGCCGAGGAACTGACGGCCGCCGCGAACGAGGCGGATCTGACGGTCCTGGGTTCGCGCGGACTCGGCGGCGTCCGCGGCTTCCTCGTCGGCTCGGTCTCCCTCGCAGTCGTCGGCGCGGCCCGACAACCGGTCGTCCTCGTACGCGTGACGGACGAACGGGAAGCTCCCGAAGGCGGCATCGTGGTGGGCGTCGACATCCACCACCCGTGCGAAGCCCTGCTCGCGTTCGCCTTCTCCGAAGCCGCCCGCTGGGGCACGCCGCTGCGGTTCCTCCACAGCTGGACGCTTCCCGCGTCGTACGGCTACGCGGCCATCGTGGACCCGGGGATCGGCGAGGAGCTGGGCGGCCACCTCCTCGGGGGGCTGGACGACCTGCTGGAGCCGTGGCGGAAGCGCTACGCGGGCGTGGAAGTGAAGGCCGAGTCGGTGATGGGCTCACCCACCTACCAGCTGGTCGAGGCGTCACGGACCGCGCGACTCGTCATCGTGGGACGCCGGAGTCGGAACGTCCCCCTCGGCCCTCATCTGGGCCATGTCGCGCACGCGGTCATCCACCACAGCCCCGCGCCCGTCGCCGTCGTCCCCTTGACATGAGCGGACGGTGGCGGCTCGGCATGGGACCGCGCACGGTGGACACCCTCTCGCTCGGCGGAACAACCTCTCGCTCGGCCTTCTACAGATGGCGGCGGCTGGTGGAAGGCGTGTAACGGCCGGGAGCGGCATCGTAAGCGGTGGCGCACTGAGTGGAGCAGAAGTGCAGTGGGCCTGCGGGGCCGTCTCGGTGTTCGGGTGCGGTCGTGGGGTCGACTTCCATGCCGCACACGGGGTCGACGGTCATCTCGCGTCCGTCCGGGCCGACCCTGGGCCGCGTGGTGTCGCCGGCGGTCTCGACTTCGGGGCGCGTCGGTGCGTCGCCCTCTGTCGGCAGCGGTGCGGGGTGCCAGCGGCGGAGGCGGGAGGCGTTGGTGACAACGGACAGGGAGGACAGGGCCATGGCGGCCGCGGCGATGATCGGGCTCAGGCGGACGC
>NZ_JBSGTX010000107.1:0-19458 GCF_053607625.1 Streptomyces sp. NPDC055103 | reverse complement strand
GGGTCGCGCGTACGCGCCGGTCCTCTGCTGCTCGTCGGTCTCCCGCCCGATCCTGCTGAACGTCCCGGAGAAGGATTCGAACCCTCATTCAATGGACCAAAACCATTTGTCCTGCCCTTAGACGATCCGGGATGGTTCGCCCTCTATGTCCGACTTCTTGTTGAGGGAGTCGGGACGGCCCCTACTATGCCGCACCAGGCCCCTTCGATGCGACGGTAGAGATCGGCGCTTCCGACGATTTGGATCACGAGGCAGCCGCGGTACTCGCCGTTGACGTTCTTGCGGTTGGTCCGGGGGGTGTGGCGCTTGAGGGTCGTCTTGTTGAAGGCGGCCGGGTCGACGCCGACCTGGTCGCCCCAGTACCGCTCGGCGGCGGCCACGTCGGCGTTCTCGTGGATCATCACGTAGTACCTCCGTCGCTCTGGCTCGATGCCGAGGAGGTCGAGCCAAGCGGCGAAGACCCGGATCATCCCGGGATCGCTGTTCACGAACGTCACGCGCTCGCGGCGTGCGTAGACCTTGTCCTTGGTGCCTTCCGCCCAGTAGAGGCCCACGCCGATCAGGAAGAGTTCACGCTCGGACAGCGCTCCGATCTCCTGGGCCGCCGCCCGTTTCGAGGCTTGGCGTTCCTCCTCGCGGCGGCTCAGGGTGAGCTCCCAGCCCCGCTTGGCGATCTCCGACGCCTCCTCCCGGGTCCGCTTCCGCTCCGGCTTCGGGAGGTCTCGTACCCAGAGCGAGATCGAGCTCTTCGAGCAGCCCAGTTCCAGCTGGATCTGGTCGTAGGTCCTGCCCTCCAGGCGCAGCTCGCGGGCTCGGTCGCGGAGGTCGTCCTTGGCGTTCGGGCGCTTCGTCCACTCCGGCGGGGGTTCGCCTTCGAGGAGGCGGTTGAGGATGTCGTTGTTGTGGACGTGGAGGCGGTCTCGGATCTGGCGTCGGCTGAGGCCCTCGCGGCGTAGCGCCACCGCCTCCTCCCGCAGCGTTTCGAAGTCGGCGTATCGACTTGTTTCGGGGGTCATGCGATCACCGTCGTCCGGAATGCGGACGTCCGGGTCGAAAGCGCTGGCGATTCAACAGTTCGGGGGACTGATGTCCGGAGTGCCTGCGGTACGTACGGTGATGTGCGGCGCGCCTTTAGGGTGGAGGGCATGACCACGACGGGGGCAGATCGGGACGCTGTGGGCGTTCGTTCGGGGAGTTGGTGGTGGTGGGGGAGACGGCGGAGTGTCGTTCTCGATGTGGGGCTCGCGGTCGTGTCCGCGCTGGAGTGCGGGCTTGAGGGGATCGGGTTCGCCGAGAAGGCCGGGCTGCCTGTGCCCGTGGGGGTGCTGTTCGGGCTGATCGTCGGGTCCGTGCTGCTCGTGCGGCGGCGGTGGCCGATCTGCGTCGTCCTCGTGTCGATGGCCGTGGCGCCCGCCGAGATGGGCTTCCTCATGGGGATCGTCGGGCTCTACACGCTCGCCGCCTCCGAGGTGCCGCGCCGGATCACCGCCGTGCTCGCCTCGATGTCGACCGTCGCGGTGTTCGTGGTGACCTTCGTACGGATGCGGCAGGACGTCGCCCAGGCCGATGTCGGGCAGCCGGACATCGACCCGAGCGGTTGGTACGTGCCCGTCGTGTCGCTCTTCATGACGCTCGGGCTCAACGCGCCGCCGGTGCTCTTCGGCCTCTACATAGGGGCACGCCGCCGGCTCATGGAGAGTCTGCGCGAGCGGGCCGACAGTCTGGAGCAGGAGCTGTCGCTCCTCGCGGACCGGGCCGAGCAGCGGGCGCAGTGGGCGCGGCAGGAGGAGCGGAAGCGGATCGCCCGGGAGATGCACGACGTGGTCGCGCACCGGGTGTCGCTGATGGTGGTACACGCGGCCGCGCTCCAGGCGGTGGCCCTGAAGGATCCGCAGAAGGCCGTGCGGAACGCCGCGCTGGTCGGTGACATGGGCCGGCAGGCGTTGACGGAGCTGCGGGAGATGCTGGGGGTGCTGCGGGAGGAGTCCGCGCCGGTCGTTCCCGCGGCGGTGCCGTTGGCCGCCGTCGGGAGGGCCGCCGCTGCCGCCGCCGAGGCCGCCGCCGACGACGACGGGCCGTCCCTGGACGCCCTGGAGGCGCTCTGCGAGCAGTCGCGGCTCGCGGGCGCGGTCGTGGAGCTGGTGGTGCTGGGGGAGGCGCGCGCGTATCAGCCGGAGGTGGAGCGTACGGCGTACCGCGTGGTGCAGGAGGCGCTGACCAACGTCCACAAGCACGCGGTGGGCGCCGAGGTCGTGGTGCGGCTCGCGCACCGGGAGGCCGAGGTCGCGATGCAGGTGGAGAACGGGCCCTGTCCGTCCGACACGGGCGTCGCGGACGCCCAGCTGCCCAGTGGTGGCAACGGGCTCGTCGGGATGCGGGAGCGGGTCTCGCGGCTCGGCGGTGTGTTCGTGGCGGGGGCGACGGACGTGGGCGGGTTCCGGGTGTCGGCGGTGCTGCCGACGGCGGCGGAGTAGCGGGGCTGGTACCTGTCGGCCCGTGCTGCCGACGGCGGAGTAAGGGGACTGCCCCACCGTCAGGCGGGGGACTACCCCACCGTCAGGCGCGTCGGCTGTACGCCGTTGACCAGCGTCGACAGCGCCGAGTCGATGTCCCTGCCGAGGTACCAGTCGCCGGCGTGGTCGAGGCTGTAGACCCGTCCCTCGACGTCCATCGCCAGGACGGCCTGGTGTTCGCCCTCCTCGCCGAGCGGGGCGAGCTCGCTGTCCAGGGCGCGCCCGAGGTCGGCGAGGGTGCGTGCGAGGTGGAGTCCGGCGAGCGGGTCGAAGCGGACGGTCGTGGGCGCTATCGTCCGCCCGTGGCCGGGCGAGGTGATCCGCAGGCCGCCGAACTCCGCCCAGGCCTCGACGGCCGCGGGGAAGACGCTGTGCCGGTGGCCGGCGGGGGAGACGTGGGCGCGCAGGGCGTCGGCCCATTCTTCGGCGAGCTTGATGTCCCAGCGGCCGGGCTGCCAGCCGGCCTCGCGGAGGGCGGCGTCGACGTTGACCGGGAAGCGCGTGGTGCTGAGGTGGTCGGGCATGGGTGTGCGGTCAGCCGTTCTCGACAGGTGTCGTGGGGTCGACGGTGCGGACACCGAAGTGGGCGAGCATCGCCGTACAGGAGCGACAGGGTGCCACGTAGCTGCCGTGCAGCGGGTCGCCGTCCTCCCGGATGCGCCGGGCGGTGAGCTTGGCGTGTTTGAGGGACCGGCGGGCCTCGCCGGGGGTGAGCGGCTTGCGCTGGGCGCGTTTGGAGCGGCCGTTCTCGGTGGCGGTGAGGTGCCGGGAGAGCAGGATCGCCTCAGGACATCGCCCGGTGAAGCGTTCCCGCTGGCTGCTGGTGAGGGTGTCCAGGAAGTCCTGGACGAGCGCGTGCAGGAGGGGCGGGCGGTCGCCGCGGCCCGCGGTGCACGTGAGGGTCTCGCCGCGTACGGAGAGAGCGGCCCCGACGGTGGGAAGGATGCCGTCGCGGCGGTGACGCAGTATGGGCGCGCGCGTGGCCTCGGCGCTGCTGCTCCAGTTGAGGCGTGGGTCACCCTGTGTGGGCGTCGTTGCTGCTTGCATGGTGCTGGTCTTCCCCTCCTGCAATCCCCCGAGTTGCGTGCACAGCCTGCCAAATAGGGAGCCATATGGGGAAGCTGGGGGCGCGATCGGCGGGGCCGGTGTGTCGGAACCATGGTGCAACTGTCATGGCGTCGTGACACTTGGTCACCGTCGGGCGGGGGCCGTTCGGGCTCTTGTGGCAGCGCATAGGCTGTCCCAGATCAGTCGGTAGCAGCAGTAGCAGCTAGCAGCAGTCAGCGACGCCAGTGCAGGGGGCAACCGCCATGACGACAGGTCGGCTCGGGCAGGACACCGCGCCACCGAACGCGGCCTATGCCGGGCAGGTCGTGCATTTTCCGGACCCGGTCCGTGCCGGCCGGCACCCCAGAGGGGTGCGGATCGACGAGCACGGCCACCCGGACTTCTCGCCGTACGCCCGTGCGGCGGCGGAGATCGCCGACCCTCCGGAGGGCTTCGGCGTCGACGAGCTGCGTCTCACGGACTACGTGTCGGCGAACGCGGCGATGGCGGCGACCGGTCATGAGCTGTGGGACACGATCCCTTCGGTGGCGACTCCGCACGGCTGGACCTGGCATCACGTGGCGCGCAGTCGCCGGATGGAGCTGGTGCCGGTCGAGGTGAAGGCGTTGCTGCGGCACCACGGTGGTGTGGCGACGGCGGCGGTCGATCACGGGAAGCGGGGTACGCGGCCCCTGCAGGAGACCCGTCCCGTGCACTTCGGGCTGCCGAAGGGGCTCGTGTCGGTGTCGGAGCTCCAGCTCCAGGGCGTCGAGGAGGACCTCGGCTACCGGCTGCCGGGCGCGTACCGCTCGTTCCTGAAGGCGGCGGGCGGGTGCGCGCCGGTGGGTACGGCGCTCGACGCGGAGCTGGGGCTCCTGGTCGACCAGCCGTTCTTCACGGTGCGGGAGCAGGCGGGGATCAACGACCTCGTCTATGTCAACAAGTGTCTGCGTGACCATCTGACCAAGGACTATCTGGGCGTCGCCTTCGTCCAGGGCGGTCTGGTCGCGGTGAAGGTGCGGGGCGACGCGATCGGCTCGGTGTGGTTCTGCGCGTACGACGACGCGCGGGACTCCGGGGCGGAGGCGGGCGGCTGGTCGGTTGCCGAGCGGGTGGAGCGGCTGCTGCTGCCCTGCGGCGAGGACTTCGACGCGTTCCTGCAGCGCCTCGCCGGCTATCCGCCGGAGCTGGAGACGGTGGCGAACCTGATGGTGGACGGCGGCTTCGCACGCGCCGTGCCCGTGGTCGCGGTAGGGGAGTGAGCTGGCTGTGGTGACGTTCGCGCAGGCGCAGGAGCGCGCCGAGGAATGGATCAACGGCGACCTGCCAGCGTACCAGCACCGTGAGGTGCGGGTACGGGAGTTCGAGCTGGGCTTCGTGGTGTGGTCGGAGGACCGCCAGGGCGGTCCCGTCTCGGACGGCGGCCGGCAGCGGCTGGTCATCGCGCGGGACAGCGGCGAGGCCACGCTGTGGCCGGGGCTGCCGGTCGGCGAGGTGATCCGGCGGTACGAGGAGGAGTACGGGTCGCAGGGTGTGGCGGCCGCTCCGGCGGCGCCGCAGGCGGCCCGGATCGATCTGAACCAGACGTCGTTCCTGCTGACTCCGCCGGAGTGGCTGCAGGACGCGGCGGACCGGATCGGGCTGCCGCAGGGCCCGAACGCCTCGCAGGAGGGCGGGAGCTCGTCCGCGCCGGTGGACGACGCCTCGGACGCGGTGGCTGGGTCTGTGGCGGATGCGGGGGGTTCGGTCTCGGCTGGGCCTTCGGCGTCGGTTCCGGCCTCGGCTTCGGCTTCCCCTTCGGCTTCCCCTTCGGCTTCCCCTTCGTCTTCGGCTTCGGTTTCGTCTTCGGCTTCGGTGGAGTCGTCGGCCGGTGTGGATGCCGGTAGCGGTAGCGGTGCCGATGAGCCGACGGCTCCGGTCGCGGCCGCGCCGGTGGCTGCACCGGTTCCGCCCGCGCCCGCGCCCGTACCGGCGCCCACGCCTGCTCCCGCCCCCGTGGCGAGTCCGTGGGCGGACGCGAACGCGAGTTCCGGTGGTGCGGACGGGGCGGTGCCGCTGCCCGCGACCGTGTTCGCGCCGCCGCTGTCCGGGGCTGACGACGAGGACACCCCGCCCCCGGTGGTGGGTGCCGACGCGCCGACCGCCCTGATGCAGGGCGGCAGCGCCCTGCCCCCGACCGCGATCGCCCCGCGGCTCGACCCGGCCGCGCCGCCGCCGTCGGCCCCGGCGGCGCCTCCCGTCCAGACCGCGCCTCCCGTCCCGCCGGTCCAGTCGGGCGGGCCCGGTGTGCCGCCGCCTCCGGCCGCGCCCCGCGCGCCGGGTGCCGGGGACATCGCGAACGCCGCGACGAGCAAGGCCACGCCGCCGCCGAAGAGCGGGCGCGGTCCCGCCGCGCCTCCTCCGCCGCCGGGCGCGCCCGGGGTTCCCGGCGCGTCGAGCGGGGGCGCCCCCGCGTACGTACCGACGCAGCTCGTGTCGCAGCTCGGGCCCGAGGGGCTCCAGCCGCCGCAGCCCGCGCCGCCCGGTCCGCCCGCTCCTCCCAGTGCGCCGACCCCGCCGCAGTCCGTGCATCAGGCGGCGACGATGCTGGCGCATCCGAGTCAGGGCGGTCAGGGCGCGCCTCCGCCGCCGCCCCCGCCGCCGCCGGGTGTGCCCGGTGGTACGCCCGCGGGCGGTGTCGCGCATGCCGCGACGATGCTGGCGCACCCCGGTCCAGGTGGGCCCTCGATGGCGCCGCCGCCGGGTCCGCCGGCTCCGCCGCCGCCGGTGCACGGTGGGCACGCGCCGCCGCCCGGCCCCGGTCCCGTACCTCCCGCGTACGGGTATCCGCAGCCCTCGGGTCAGCCGACGGTCGGTCCCGGCTACCAGGCGGTGCTGCGTTACCGGGCGCCCGACGGTTCCGAGGCGCAGATCATCCGGCGTTCGGCGCCGGGTACTCCGCATCCGGAGTGGCAGATCCTGCACGAGCTGCGCGCGATGAACGTGCCGCCGCAGCAGGTGCTGGAACTGCACACGGAGCTGGAGTCCTGTGAGCTGCCGGGCGGTTACTGCGCGCGGATGATCCGGGAGACGTGGCCGCAGGCGCGGATCACGAGCATCGCCCCGTACGGTCGCGATCACGCGGGCCGGCAGCAGGGCATGCGTCAACTGATCACCCATCAGGGTGAGTTGCACCAGGTCGCGGACGGTCCGGCGCGTCCGGCGCCGGTACGGGCGCCGCTGCCTCAGGTGCAGCCCGCGCCGCCGGTCCCGCCGGAGGCGATCGCGCAGGAGCTGGCCGGGGCCTTCGGCCCGGGTGTGCTGCGTTTCGACCAGCAGGCGGTGTCCCGTCAGGGAGTGCCGGAGCTGGTGGCGCGGACGCTGCTGTGGGCGGGGCTGCCGGCGGACTTCGGTCCGTTCTTCTGGGCGCAGCCGGCCGTGCCGGTGGTGCCGACGCTCGCGGAGCTGGCGGCGCAGCGGCAGGTGCAGCCGGCGCCGGACGCGAGCTCGTACCTGGTGCTCGGTTCGGACTTCGGGCGGGCGATCTGCGTCCAGTACGGGACCGCGCACATCGTGGCGGTGCCGGTGGAGGCCGGTCCGGGCGGGCAGTCGGTGCCGCCGCAGTTCGTGAACACGGGGCTGCCGGAGTTCACGCGCGCGATGGCGCTGCTCGGCCGGATGTGGCGGCTGCGCTTCGGGCTGAACCCGGAGCAGGCGGGCCGCTGGACGGTCGATTTCCAGGCGCAGTTGGCGATGCTGGACCCGGCGGCGCTGTCGTCGCCGGAGAACTGGTGGTCGGTGCTGCTCGAGCAGATGTGGGACGGCCTTCTGTAGTCGCCCTATGGGTCCTTCTATAGGCACAGTTGGACAGAATGTGACGAAAGGCGCTCGACGTGTATCCACGTTGGGCGCCTTTTGTCCGTTCTGATGGCGCATCCTGGATGTTCGGGCTGTTTGGGGACAGAGGGAAGGGGCGCCAGGGATGAATTTCGCTGTCGGACGGGGGCGCGGGTACCGCCCCGAGCAGGTCGACCGCCACTTCGCGGCGCTCTCCGAGGAGCGCGACGGGGCGTGGGAGCGGGCGGCGCGGCTCACCGTCCTCGCGAAGGACATGGAGGCGGAGGCCGTCCGGCTCCGCGAGGCCGTCGAGGCGCTCGCGCCGCAGCGGTACGAGACGCTGAGCGACCGGGCCCGCAAGATCCTGGAGATGGCCGAGCAGGAGGACGAGACGCTCGTCCGGGCAGCGGAGGCCGAGGCGCAGGCCCTCGCGGAGGCGGCCGAGGCGGCGGCCCGTGAGGCGGAGGAGTCGGCCCGGGCGTACGCGGAGGGCGTCCGGACGGCGGCCGAGTCGGCGGCCCGCGCGACCATGACGGCCGCGCGCGAGCGGGCCGAGGAGCTGGCGACGGACGCGGGCCGCGAGGCGGAGGAGCAGCGGTCCGGGGCGCGGGAGGCCTTCGAGGAGGCCGAGCGCCGGGCGGCGGAGCTCCTCGCGGAGCAGCGGGCCGAGCAGACGGCCGTACGGGACGAGGCCGAGCGCACGGCGGCGGGCGAGGCGGCCGACCTGGACGCCCGCCACGAGGCGCTGGTGGCCGCCGCGGAGGAGCGGCTCGCGGAGGCACAGCGGTTCCTGGCGGAGACCGAGGAGCAGGCCCGGCACGGCCAGGAGGACGCGGAGGCCCGCGCGGAGGAGCTGCTCGCGGAGGCACGGATGAAGGGGGAGCGGACCGAGCGCGAGACGGAGCGGGTACTGCGCGAGCACGACGAGGCACGGGACGAGATCCACGGGCACATGGAACACATCCGCAACTCGCTTGCGGCGCTGACGGGCCGGGTGGCGCCGCCGGAGCCGGCTGCCTCGGACGTTCCGGATGCGGAGCCGGAGCAGGCTCCGGAGGACGGGAAATCCGGCTCGCGGGCGGCCGAACAGCCGGACTAGGGTCCCTCCCCATGTACATGAAGCTGGCAGCGGTCACGCTCGACTGCGCCGACCCCCTGGCCCTGGCCGACTTCTACCACCGGGCGACGGGCCTGCCGCTCCACGAGCGCTCGGACGCCGAGTTCGCGGGCCTCGCCCGCGGCCCGGAGTCCTCGGACCTCTTCCTCGGCTTCCAGCGCGCCGACGGCTACCGCCCCCCGTCCTGGCCGGGTCAGGGCGTCCCGCAGCAACTCCACCTGGACTTCGGCGTCGACGACCTGGACGAGGCGGCGGCCCGGCTCGTCGCCCTGGGTGCGACCCTCCCCGCCGACCAGCCCCGCCCCGACCTGTGGCGAGTCGTCCTGGACCCGGCGTGGCACCCGTTCTGCCTCACGATCCCGCGCAAGGGCCAGGAGGGCCAAGGGGTCTAACAGGTCCAACAGGTCTATGGGGTCCTGTGCGGGCTCGTGTTCACGGCGGAGGCGGTCGGCGGCTTCCTCGGCAGCCTGCGCACCACCAAGGTCGCCGCCCGCCTCGGCCAGGACAGCGCGATGTGCGCGTCCGTGGTCGTCAGCGGGGAGCTGTGGCTGCTCGCGCTGCCGTTCTTCCACGCGGACTGGCGGTACGCGGTGGCCTGCGTGCTCCAAGGCCTTGGCTGGACCGCCTTCATGACCTTCAGGATCAGCTCGGTGGCGCTCCGCCAGCGACTCACCCCCGCCCCGCTGCTCGGCAGTACACGGGGTACGGACGGCGCTGCGGACGGGGGTGCTGGGGAACAGCTCGTTGTGGTGCCGCTGCTGCTGGTGGCGCGGGGCCGGCGCGAGGTCTGAGGAACGTCGTGCTGCCTCCGATCACCGCTCCCTTCGCGCCGTCGGCGATCTGGACAGCGGTCGCGACAGGCCAAATACTTGATGACCCATCACGTACATATCGTCCGCCTCAAGGGGAGTTCATGGATCCGCTTGCATATGCAGCCGCTGTAGCCGCAATCGGTGGAGCGGCAGGTCCAGTTGCTACCGCCGCGATCGAAGGGGCGAGACGAGTTCGAGTGATCATTCGGAGTCGCACAGGGCGCGCCATCGAAGATGCCGGAGAGGTGGTCGACGAGGCGGCTGCTCAGGCAGCCATCGGCGACCTTGCCTCCTTCCTGGAAGAGGCGATGGTCGAAGACCCGGAACTCCGCCGCCTGCTAAGGGAGTCACTTCCGGAACGGCACGGAAATACTGTCTACAACACGACGACTGGTGAGGTCCACGGGGTGGTTGCACCCGGCGGCAGTTTTGGTGACCTTCACTTCGGATCCGGCCAATAGCGTGAGCGGCTACCGCCCCTACGGCGACCCCGACGAAGAGGGGCGCGCGTACGAAACGCACATACATGGCGAGGTAAGGGGGGTGGTCGCCCCCGGCGGCATCATTGGCTCTGTGTACCTTGGCGACGATTCTTACGCAGAGCGTATGCGACTAGTTGCCCTGGACAGCGAGGAGTCGTTCCCTGAGCGCTACAAAGCTGCCGAAGAGCTCATCCCTTACGGGAGAAGATACCGCGACACCGTCATCGTTGCACTGAATGGGGTTCTGGAAGAAGTAAAATCCATGGAAATGGAAATGTATGCGGATCCACCCGGCTTCAATGCTCTGGGAGGCTGGCAATACGCCGTCGCCGCGCAGCTCGAAGTGGTCGGTGAAAAGGCATCGGCAGTCCTGGCTTACGAAGACATATACCATCGTCATCCGGGATTTAGGAGTCAGGCAACGCAGGCGCTCACTCGCCTCGGTGAGATGCAAACGCTATCCACCTCCAGGTCCGAAAGGGCGGTGAGGATGGAGGCTTGGAACAATTCTCTCTACTGCAGTCAGCGCATGGCGGCTGTTGTGGAATGGATGTCCATGCCCAAAGGGGCCGTACATGCGAAGCTCGCCCCGCGCGTTCTGATGGCCGCAGCACTGTGGGACGCAGTTGCTCAAGATTGGTCGAACACTTCAGACGACAAGAGGGTGCTGGAAGCCTTTGCCCGGCTAGTGCCGGAACGCTACGCGGAGATTGAAAAGAGCTTCGCGAAAGCCCGCGCCCTTGAGCGCGATCACTCGCGCAGGGCGCAGCGCATCACAAGCTATCGCGGGCAATGGAAACCTCCATGGTGCCTGCGGAACTGGACCAAGGCGTTACGGCTTCTCGATTAGAGAAGAACAGTACTGGGGCCCCGTCAGGTGAGGGCGCACTGCGCCCACACCGTCTTCCCCGGCGCCCCGGGCCTCGGGTGCCAGCCCCAGAGGTCGGCGAGCGCGTCGACGAGCAGCAACCCCCGGCCCCTGTCCGTGAGTTCCTCCCAGGACCCGGGGCCGGGGAGCTGCCCGGACCGGGGCGGTACGCGCTCGGCGCGGGTGTCGGTCACCTCGATCCGCGCGAGCGGCCGGGGCGTGTCCGTGACCCGCAGGAGCAGGTGGAAGTCCCGTCCGGGCACGTGCCCGTGCCGCACCGCGTTCGCCGCGAGCTCGGCGGCGACCAGGACGACGGCGTCGTGCGCCCCGCTCCCGTACGGGACACCCCACTCGTCCAGCCGCACGGCGACGAGCCGCCGCGCGAGCCGGGCACCCCGGGCAGTGGACGTGAACCGCAGGGCGAACACCCGGCTGCCCAAGTAAGGCGAGACGCCGGAGAGTTGGGTGGTGTCGGTGGGGCTGAGGTTGTTGCTTTTCATGCCTCCCAAGCTCCTCTTGGTGGCGTAGCGTGACCAGTGGTGACGCACCGACGCGATCGCCTTGTACGTGGTGTGTCGGTGCGCGTACGAGAGGCGGGGTGCGATGGCGGAAGAGCAGGCGGAGCCCGAGGCCGATGAGGCGGAGGGCGCTCAGGCGGCGGACAAGTCCGCGCGGGGTGTGGTGGCCGCGTTCGGGCAGAGCCTGAAGACTCTGCGGACACGGGCGGGGATGGAACGGGAGGAGTTGGGCAAGCGGTTGGGCTACTCGGCCTCCACCATCGCCTCGTTCGAACAGGGCCGGAGGATCCCACCGCCGCGCGCGATCGACCGGTCCGACGAGGTGCTCGACGCGGGCGGACTCCTGACGGTGTGGAAGGACCAGCTGGAGAAGGCGCAGTACCCGGCGTTCTTCCAGGGGATGGCGCAGCTGGAGAAGCAGGCGATAGAGCTGCTGTTGTATGACACGTTGGTGGTCAACGGCCTGCTCCAGACCGAGGAGTACATGCGAGCGTTGGTGGGCAATCACTGCCCGCCGGTCGACGCGGAGACCATCGAGCAACGCGTGTCCGCCCGGTTGGCCCGCCAAGCGATCTTCGAGCGAAGGCCTACGCCGCTACTCAGCTTCGTCATGTGCGAGTCGGTGCTGCGGCGGAAGGTCGGCGGTCCAGACGTGCTGCGCGGTCAGCTCGAAGAGCTTCTTCTCGTCGGACAGCGGAGGAACGTCGAGATCCAGGTCATGCCGCTGGCCAGTGAGGACAACGCGGGCCTGGAGGGGCCGTTCACCTTCATCACCCGTGATGACGGCAAGAGGTTCGTCTACGTTGAGGCCCAGGGCACCAGCACTCTGGAGACCGACTCCAAACAGGCCGTTCTCGCCGCAGCGCGCTATGGGATCATCCGGTCACAGGCTTTCACGCCGCGAGAGTCGCTGCAGTTCATCGAGAAGTTGCTGGGAGAGCTATGAACAACACCGAATCCCTCGCCTGGTTCAAGAGCAGCTACAGCGGTGGTGACGGCGGTCAGTGCGTCGAGGTCGCGACCGGCACCGACGCCGTCCACATCCGCGACTCCAAGGACGTGGCCCGACCGGCCCTCCGGGTGTCGCCCGAGGCGTGGGCCGGGTTCGTCGGCCTCGCCTCGGCGGAGTAGTACAGCCGGCCCTTGTACGCGTGGGAGCCCTGCCTGTCCGAGCCGGACGGCAGGGCTCTTTCCTGCTGCGACGCTGCGACGCTGCGACGCTGCGACGCTGCGGCGGTGTGGCACGATGCCGCGATGATCTCTTCCGCACCCGTACCGCCGCCCGTCGTTCCCGCCGGCCGTCTGGCCGCGATGGAGCAGCCCGTACTCGGACTGCCCAGCGGGTGGGAGCTGCGGCCCTGGCGGCTCGACGATGCCGACGCCCTGCTCGTCGCCAGTCGGGATCAGGCGATACGCCACTGGAACCGTCTGCTGGTGGACTCCCCGGAGACGGCGCGTCAGATGATCGAGCGCATGCTCCGGCGGTGGCAGGACGAGCTCAGCGCGATCTGGGCCGTCGCCCGGCCGGGCGGTACGGCGGTGGGTCTGGTCGGCTTGGGCGACATCGATCTCGCGGACGGCAGCGCCGAGATCGTGTACTGGCTGCTGCCCGAGGCGCGGGGTGGCGGCGTCGCCGTCGAGGCGACGGAGTCTGTCAGCCGGTGGGCCTTCGACGAGCTCGGCCTGCACCGCCTGCGGCTGACCCACTCGGTCGCCAACCCGGCCTCCTGCCGCGTGGCGGAGAAGGCGGGTTACTCCTTCGAAGGGACCATGCGCAGTGCGCTGCTGCATGCCGACGGATGGCACGACGAGCATCTGCACGCCCTGGTCCAGGGCGACATCTGATTGCGCGGCCTACTCCCTGCCGGTCCGAGCCGGACGGCAGGATGGGCTCTCCGGCCGAGGCCCGTGCCTCAGTTCACTGCGGCGGGTCCTCGCCGGTGAGGCCGTCGACGGATTCGCGGATGAGGTCGGCGTGGCCCGCGTGGCGGGCGTACTCCTCGACGAGGTCCAGGAGGATGCGGCGGAGGTTGGGGTGTTCGCCGCTGCGGGTGGTGAAGGCGCCGAGTTGGCCGAGGCCGCCCGCTTCGAGTGCTTCGGCGACGATGGCGCGGGAGCGGGCGACCGATTCACGCCAGAGGGCGAGCAGTTGCTCGGGGGTGTCCTCGGCGGCGGAGAGGTAGTCCCAGTCGGGAGTGCTGTCCCAGTCGACGGTGTCCCAGGGGGCGCCGACGGGAGTGTTGAGCCACAGCCGGGCGAAGTGGCTGTCCTCCACGTGCGCCAGGTGCTTGAGCAGGCCGCCCAGAGTGATCGCCGACTTGCCGACCGTGGCTCGCAGGCCGAAAGCGTCCAGGCCGGAGCACTTCCAGGCGAGCGTGGCCCGCTGGCGTTCCAGGGCGCCGAGGACGGCTTCCGCCTCCGTCCCGGCGAGAGGAGGTTCCGGCCATGCCTCAGCTGCGGTCTCAGTCATGGCCGTAGACCCTAGCGAACGGTACTAACCCTCAGCCTGCACACCAGAGTCCTGCACCTGCTCGCCCAGCTGAAGGATGAAACCGTACGCGTTCATGCGTCCCTCGACGCGGACGTAGTACGAGCGGCTTGAGCACTTGAAGACTTCGCGTCGGCGGACCTTCCAAAGGTCGTACGCGAAAGTGTTCGCTGCCTGCAGGAGGGCAGCCTCCGCCTGCTCCGCGCTGCCATCGAGCTCGGCCACCGTCCGGGCATCTCGACTCCTCCCCTCTGCGATGCCGTCGACGGGCACGGCCAGCACAATCCAACGGGACACCGAGTTCTCTCCCCCCTGGCGCCGCCGTGGGCGGCGCACACGGGCTCAGTGTGCCAGGTCTCCGTCAGCGCCCCTCGAAGGATCCACTGCGACGACGTGACGACCGGCAGGAGCATCAGCGCCGCCCAACGGCTGTATCGCAACACGCCAATCACCCCGGGTCCTCCTCCTTCAGGACCGGGAAGCGGCGCGGTGCCAGCGTCAGCAGGGCCAGGAGGGCCAGGGCCGCCGCGGCTGCCGCGCCCAGGTAGACGTAGTCGACGGCCGCGTCGACCGCTCGGCGCAGGTGGTCCATTGTCTGGGCGGTGAGGGACGCGGGGTCGTCCAGGGCTCGGGCCAGGGTGTCCAGGTCGGTGCCGCCGCCGAGGCGCGCCGCCAGGACGCTGTTCGCGATCGCGCCGAAGAGGGCCGCGCCGACGGTCTGGCCGATCTGGCGGCAGAAGAGGACCGAGGCGGTCGTGGTGCCGCGTTCCTCGTACGGGACGGTCGACTGGACGCCGACGATCAGGGGGAGTTGGAAGAGGCCCAGCGTGCCGCCGAGCAGGAGCATGAGGAGCGCCGGCTGCCACGGTTCGCCGGGGAACGGCAGGAACGGGAAGGCCAGGAGCAGGAGCAGGGCGCCCGAGATGCCGAGGACGGCCGTGGCGCGGAAGCCGATGCGGTTGTAGACGCGGTTGGAGAGCGCGGCCGTGACGGGCCAGCTCAGGGTCCAGGAGGAGAGGATGAATCCGGCGGCTATCGGGCCCAGGCCGAGGACCGACTGGGCGTAGGTGGGAAGGAAGACGGTCGGGGCGACCATCAGGAGCCCCAGGGCCCCCAGGGAGAGGTTGACCGCGGCTATCGTGCGGCGGCGCCAGACCCAGCCGGGGATGATCGGCTCGGCCGCGCGCCGCTCGATGACGACCGTGAGGGCGCCGAGCGCGGCGGCCCCGCCGAGCAGGCCGAGGGACGGCGCGGAGAGCCAGGGCCAGGCGACGCCGCCCTGGACCAGCGCGGTGATGAGCAGGGCGCCGGTGGCGAAGACGGCGAGCGCGCCCGCCCAGTCGATCCGGGGGCGGTCCCGGGGCGTGGTGCGCCGGGGTTCCACCAGGTGGCGGACGATCAGCCACAGCGCGACGAGGCCGACCGGGACGTTGATCAGGAAGATCCAGCGCCAGTCCGCGTACCCGGCGAGCAGGCCGCCGACCGCCGGGCCGGCGACCGAGGACGCGGCCCAGACGGAGGAGAGCCGCGCCTGGATCTTCGGGCGTTCCTTCAGCGGGTACAGGTCGGCGGCGATCGTCTGGACCGTGCCCTGGAGCGCGCCGCCGCCGAGGCCCTGGACGATGCGGAAGGCGATGAGGGAGGCCATGTTCCAGGCGGCGGCGCAGAGCAGGGAGCCGATGAGGAAGAGGACGACTCCGGCGATGAGGACGGGCTTGCGGCCGAAGGTGTCGCTGAGCTTCCCGTACACGGGAAGGGTGACGGTGACGGCGAGCAGATAGCCGGAGAACAGCCAGGAGAAGACGGCGAGTCCGCCGAGGTCGCCGACGATCTGGGGGACGGCGGTGGAGACGATCGTGCCGTCGAGGGCGGCAAGCCCCATACCGAGCATGAGCGCGGCGACGACAGGCCCTCGGCGTGCGGCCGTTCGGGCGTCGGACGGCGCGGCGGCGGGCGGTGTCCCGGGCCCGCCTGCTTCGGCCGGGGTCGTGGACGGCTCGGTCACCGCGCAGTTCCTTTCTTCGTACACCTAAATGTTCGTCGACAGGGTCTCACCGGTACCCCGGTCGTAGGAACCCCTAGGGGGATCTCCCCCATGCGGGCCAGGGGTCGGTCGTCCCGGCGGAGGACGAGAAGGCCGGGTTTCGATTCTTAACTTGGTCTTACGGGCCCATCCGCTCGGCCACCCACCCCACCCTTCCGACCCACCTCCTTAGGAGAAGATCGTGACTTCGGCTGTGACCATC
Source organism: Streptomyces sp. NPDC055103 (assembly GCF_053607625.1). Lineage (NCBI taxonomy): Bacteria > Bacillati > Actinomycetota > Actinomycetes > Kitasatosporales > Streptomycetaceae > Streptomyces > Streptomyces sp. NPDC055103. Next base: position 3,551 of record NZ_JBSGTX010000107.1, on the reverse strand, counting down.
CCCCGGCACGGGGACACCGGAGGGCGTACGGCCGTCGCCGCGCGGGCGCGACAGGTCGTCAAGGCGTACGGCACCGGGGAGACCCGGGTCGTCGCGCTGGACTCCGTCGACGTGGACATCGCCCGCGGCGCCTTCACCGCGATCATGGGACCCTCCGGTTCCGGCAAGTCGACCCTGATGCACTGCCTCGCCGGGCTCGACACCGTCACCAGCGGCGAGATCTACCTCGACGACACCGAGATCACCGGGCTCAAGGACAAGAGACTCACGCAGCTGCGCCGCGACCGGATCGGCTTCATCTTCCAGGCGTTCAACCTGCTGCCGACCCTGAACGCCATCGAGAACATCACGCTCCCGATGGACATCGCCGGGCGGAAGCCGGACGCCGAGTGGCTGCGGCGGGTCGTCGACACCGTCGGCCTCTCCGACCGCCTCAAGCACCGGCCGAACCAGCTCTCCGGCGGTCAGCAGCAGCGCGTCGCCGTGGCCCGCGCGCTCGCCGCCCGGCCCGAGATCATCTTCGGTGACGAGCCGACCGGAAACCTCGACTCCCGGGCCGGCGCCGAGGTCCTCGGCTTCCTGCGGCAGTCGGTCGACGAGCTGGGCCAGACGATCGTCATGGTCACGCACGACCCGGTCGCCGCCTCCTACGCCGACCGGGTCCTCTACCTCGCCGACGGGCGGATCGTCGACGAGATGGAGCGGCCCACCGCCGACGCCGTCCTCGACCGGATGAAGGACTTCGACGCGCGCGGGCGGACGTCATGACCGTCCTCAAGACCTCCCTGCGCAACTTCCTCGCGCACAAGGGACGCATGGCGCTCTCCGCCGTCGCCGTCCTCCTCTCCGTCGCCTTCGTCAGTGGGACGCTCGTCTTCACCGACACCATGAACACGACGTTCGACAAGCTCTTCGCGTCGACCGCCTCCGACGTCACCGTCAGCCCGAAGGGCGCGGCGGCGAACGACGAGAACCCGCAGACCGGCCGCCCCGAGTCTCTCCCCGCCTCGCTCGTCGAGCAGGTCGCGAAGGCGGAGGGCGTCCAGGCCGCGGTGGGCGCGCTCGCCTCCACCAGCGTCACCGTCGTCAGCGCCGAGAACAAGAACGTCGGGCCCACCAGCGGCGCCCCGACCATCGCCCTCAACTGGAGCCCCAACGAGCTCCGTTCGGTGGAGCTCGTCTCCGGCCACGAACCTCGCGGCCCCACCGACGTCGTCGTCGACGGCGCCACCGCCGAGAAGCACGGCCTGAAGCTCGGCGACGAGCTGCGGACGATCGCCGTCGACGGAGACTTCACCGCGAAGATCTCCGGCATCGTCGACTTCAAGGTCACCAACCCCGGCGCCACCCTCGTCTACTTCGACACCGCCACCGCGCAGCGCGAACTCCTCGGCAAGGAAGGCCTCTTCACGCAGGTCCAGGCCGACGCGAAGCCCGGGGTCAGCGACGACGCGCTGAAGGCGAACATCGCCGCGGCCCTCGGCGGCGACGGCTACAAGCTCCAGACGGCCGCCGAGGCCGCCGACGCGGGCCGCGAGGACGTCGCCGGATTCCTCGACGTCATGAAGTACGCGATGCTCGGCTTCGCCGGGATCGCCTTCCTCGTCGGCATCTTCCTCATCGTCAACACCTTCTCCATGCTGGTCGCCCAGCGCACCCGCGAGATCGGCCTCATGCGGGCCATCGGCTCCAGCCGCAAGCAGGTCAACCGCTCCGTCCTCGTCGAGGCGCTGCTCCTCGGCGTCGTCGGCTCGGTCGCCGGCGTCGCGGCGGGCGTCGGGCTCGCCGTCGGCCTCATGAAGCTCATGTCCTCCATGGGCATGGAACTCTCCACCCGCGACCTCACCGTCGCGTGGACGACCCCCGCCGTCGGCCTCGCCCTCGGCATCGTCGTCACCGTCCTCGCCGCCTACATCCCGGCCCGCCGCGCGGGCAAGGTCTCCCCGATGGCCGCCCTCCGCGACGCCGGCACCCCCGCCGACGGGAAGGCCGGACGCGTCAGGGGCGGCCTCGGCCTCGCCCTCACCGCCGCCGGAGCCGCCGCCCTGTGGGCCGCGACCCGCGCCGACGAGGCCGGTCCCGGCTCGCTCTGGCTCGGCCTCGGCGTCGTCCTCTCCCTCCTCGGCTTCATCGTCATCGGCCCGCTCCTCGCGGGCGGCGTGGTCCGCGCCCTCGGCGTCGTCGTCCTCCGGGTCTTCGGCCCCGTCGGCCGGCTGGCCGAGCGCAACGCCCTGCGCAACCCGCGCCGCACCGGCGCCACCGCGGCCGCCCTGATGATCGGCCTCGCCCTGGTCGCCGGCCTCTCGGTGGTCGGCTCCTCGATGGTCGCCTCGGCCACCGACGAGCTGGACCGCTCCGTCGGCGCCGACTTCATCGTCCAGTCCGGCACCGGCCAGCCGATCGTCCCGCAGGCGCAGGCCGCCCTGGAGAAGGTCCCGAGCCTCGACCACGTCACCGAGTACAAGTGGGCCGACGCCACGATCACCGACCCGCGCGGCCGGTCGTCCAAGGCCGACCTGGCCGCCACCGACCCGACGTACACGAAGGACCTCCGGCGCGAGGTCACCTCCGGCACGCTCGACGACGCCTACGGCACGGACGCCATGTCCGTCGGCAGCGACTACGCCACCGAGCACGGCGTGAAGGTCGGCGACGTGATGACCGTCGCCTTCAAGGGCGGTGAGACGGCGAAGCTGAAGGTCGCGGCCATCACCGCGGACACCGGCCAGGTCGACAACGGCGCGATGTACACCAACGTCACCACCCTCGCCCGGTACGTCCCCGCCGACCGGATGCCGAAGAGCCTGCTGATCCTCGCCAGTGCCAAGGACGGCCAGGAGACCCAGGCCTACCAGGACGTCAAGGACGCGCTCGCGCCCTACCCCCAGTACAAGGCCAGCAACCAGGCCGACTACAAGGAGGACCTGAAGAGCCAGGTCGGCCAGCTCCTCAACATCGTGTACGGGCTCCTCGCCCTCGCGATCGTCGTCGCGATCCTCGGCGTCGTGAACACCCTGGCCCTCTCGGTCGTCGAGCGGACCCGCGAGATCGGCCTCATGCGCGCCATCGGCCTCTCCCGCCGCCAGCTGCGCCGCATGATCCGCCTGGAGTCCGTGGTCATCGCCCTCTTCGGCGCCCTCCTCGGCCTCGGCCTGGGCATGGGCTGGGGCACGGCCGCCCAGAAGCTCCTCGCCCTGGAGGGCCTGGGCGTCCTGGAGATCCCCTGGCCGACGATCCTCACCGTCTTCGTCGGCTCGGCCTTCGTCGGCCTCTTCGCGGCCCTGGTCCCGGCCTTCCGCGCGGGCCGCATGAACGTCCTGAACGCGATCGCGAGCGAGTAGTAGCGGTAGTCGTGAGCGCGATCGCGAGCGAGCAGCGGTAGTCGTGAGCGCGAGCGGGTAGCGGTACCAGCGGTCCGTGTCCCCGAGCGGCAGGCCGGCCCCGGGGGGGGCGCCGCAGCGGGGGGGGGGCGGGGGGCCCCCCCCGGGGGGGCCCGGGGGGGGGGGGGGGGTGGGGGTGAGCCCCCGTAGCAGGGGGAAACGCCCCCCGCC
>NZ_JBSGTX010000106.1:0-19852 GCF_053607625.1 Streptomyces sp. NPDC055103 | reverse complement strand
GGACCCGATCGGGTCCCCCGGCCGCCGACCGGCCGACCGCATGCTTGCATACATAGTCCGACGACTCTTCTCCGTCGTCGTGATGCTGCTCGTCGTCACGCTCGTGACGCTCAGCATCTTCTTCCTCATCCCCAAGATGACCGGCAGCGACCCTGCCGCGATGTTCGTCGGCAAGCAGGCGGATCCGGCTTCCATTGAGGGCATCCGTCAGAAGTTGGGTCTGGACGAGCCGCTCCTGGTTCAGTTCTGGCACTTCGTCTCCGGCATCTTCGTCGGCCGGGACTACACGGGCGGTGGCGACACCATCCACTGCGCGATGCCCTGTTTCGGCTACTCGTTCCGCACCGAGCAGGACGTGTGGACGATGCTGGTCGACGCCTTCCCCGTCACCCTGTCCATGGTCCTCGGCGCCGCGGTGCTGTGGCTGGTCCTGGGTGTGTCCACGGGCGTGATCTCCGCGCTCAAGCGCGGCACGGTCATCGACCGCGCGGCGATGATCACCGCGCTCGCGGGCGTCTCGCTCCCCATCTTCTTCACCGCCATGCTGGCGATGCTCGTCTTCCGCACCCAGCTCCATTGGGTCGACGCCTCGTACACGCCGATCAGCGAGTCCTTCACCGGCTGGTTCGGCGGTTTGCTCCTGCCCTGGGTCACCCTCGCCTTCCTGTACGCGGCGATGTACGCGCGGCTCACCCGCGCCACCATGCTGGAGGTCCTCGGCGAGGACTACATCCGTACGGCGCGGGCCAAGGGTCTGTCGGAGCCGGTCGTGCTCGGCAAGCACGCGATGCGCTCCACCATGACCCCCATCCTGACCATCTTCGGCATGGACCTCGGCGCCCTCGTAGGCGGCGCGATCCTGACGGAGACCGCGTTCAGCCTCCACGGCCTCGGCGGCCTGGCCATCAAGGGCGTGAGCGAGCGTGACCTGCCGCTGATCATGGCGGTCACCCTCATCACCGCCGCGTGCGTGGTCATCGCCAACCTCGTGGTGGACCTGCTGTACGCGGTGATCGACCCCCGAGTGAGGCTCGCATGACGGACAAGCTGACGAAGACGGGCGCGGCGCTCGGAGAGCCCGTCGCGCCCTCGAAGGACGCCCCGTCGGACGCCTTCCTCGACGTACGCGACCTGAAGATCCACTTCCCGACCGACGACGGTCTGGTCAAGTCGGTCGACGGTCTCAGCTTCCAGCTGGAGAAGGGCAAGACCCTCGGCATCGTGGGCGAGTCCGGCTCCGGCAAGTCGGTCACCTCGCTCGGCATCATGGGCCTGCACACGGTCGGCCAGTACGGCCGGCAGAAGGCCCGGATCTCCGGCGAGATCTGGCTGAACGGCCGCGAGCTGCTCTCCGCGGACCCCGACGAGGTCCGCAAGATGCGCGGCCGCGAGATGGCGATGATCTTCCAGGACCCGCTGTCCGCGATGCACCCGTACTACACGATCGGCAACCAGATCGTGGAGGCGTACCGCGTCCACAACAACGTGGACAAGAAGACGGCGCGCCGGCGGGCCGTCGAACTCCTCGACCGGGTCGGCATCCCCGAGCCCGCCAAGCGGTTCGACAACTACCCGCACGAGTTCTCCGGCGGCATGCGGCAGCGCGCGATGATCGCCATGGCGCTCGTCAACAACCCCGAACTGCTCATCGCGGACGAGCCGACCACCGCGCTCGACGTGACCGTGCAGGCGCAGATCCTCGACCTGATGCGGGACCTCCAGAAGGAGTTCGGCTCGGCGGTCGTCATCATCACGCACGACCTCGGGGTCGTCGCCGAGCTCGCCGACGACATCCTCGTGATGTACGGCGGGCGCTGTGTCGAGCGTGGCCCGGCCGAGCAGGTCTTCTACGAGCCGCAGCACCCCTACACCTGGGGTCTGCTCGGCTCGATGCCGAGGATCGACCGTGACCAGACCGAGCGGCTCATCCCGGTCAAGGGCAACCCGCCCAGCCTCATCAACATCCCGAGCGGCTGTGCCTTCAACCCCCGCTGCCCGTACGCGGACGTCCCCAAGGGCGGCATCACGCGCACCCAGCGGCCCGAGCTGACGCAGGCCGGCGACCGCCACTTCTCGGCCTGCCACATGCCGCAGGAGGAGCGCACCCGGATCTGGACCGAAGAGATTGCGCCGAAACTGTGAGCGAGACCATGGAACCCCTCCTCAAGGTCACCGGCCTGAAGAAGCACTTCCCCATCAAGAAGGGGCTTCTCCAGCGCCAGACCGGCGCGGTCAAGGCGGTCGACGGGATCGACTTCGAGGTCCTGCCCGGTGAGACCCTCGGCGTCGTCGGCGAGTCCGGCTGCGGCAAGTCCACGATGGGCCGGCTCATCACGCGGCTGCTCGAACCGACCGGCGGCACGGTCGAGTTCCAGGGCAAGGACATCTCCCACCTGGGAGTCGGCGGGATGCGCCCGTTCCGCCGGGACATCCAGATGATCTTCCAGGACCCGTACGGCTCGCTGAACCCGCGCCACACGGTCGGCACGATCGTCTCCGCCCCCTTCAAGCTCCAGGGCGTCGAGCCCGAGGGCGGCGTGCGCAAGGAGGTCCAGCGCCTGCTCGGCCTGGTGGGCCTCAACCCCGAGCACTACAACCGCTACCCGCACGAGTTCTCCGGCGGTCAGCGCCAGCGCATCGGCATCGCCCGCGCGCTGGCCCTCAAGCCGAAGCTGGTCGTCGCGGACGAGCCGGTCTCCGCCCTGGACGTCTCCATCCAGGCGCAGGTGGTCAACCTCCTGGACGACCTCCAGCAGGAGCTCGGCCTCACGTACGTGATCATCGCCCACGACCTGTCGGTCATCCGGCACGTCTCGGACCGCATCGCGGTGATGTACCTCGGCAAGGTCGTCGAACTGGCGGACCGCAAGTCGCTGTACGAGAACCCGATGCACCCGTACACCCGGGCCCTGATGTCCGCGGTCCCGATCCCGGACCCGCGCCGCCGGGGCGCCAAGAGCGACCGCATCCTGCTCACCGGCGACGTCCCGTCCCCGATCGCCCCGCCGCCCGGCTGCCGCTTCCACACGCGCTGCTGGAAGGCGACGGACCTCTGCAAGACCCAGGAGCCCCCGCTCCTGGAACTCCGCCCGGGCCAGCGAGTGGCCTGCCACCACCCGGAGAACGCGGACTCCCTGACGATCCCGGGCGCCCGGGAGTCGGTGGAGATCACGAAGCCGGAGGAGAAGGCGGCGGAGCCGTCGGCGAAGGCCGCGGCCGCGGCCGGGCCCGAAGCCGTGGCGGAGGCCGTGGCGGAGTCCTCGCCGGAGGCCGCAGCGGCCGAGACGGCGGCGGAGGCCGAGACTGCGGAGTCCTCGACCGAGCCCGACGCGCCGAAGGCGTGACACCGAGGGGCCCCTGCCGCAGCGATGCGGCAGGGGCCTCCGGCGTACCCGAGAGCGCCACCCGCCCGGGGCAGGCGCCGCCCCCACGGGAACGACCGGCACAATTGGGCGGTGCTCCACGATCTGTTCAGCCCCGATGTCCAGCACGCCCTGGACCTCGTCGGCATCTTCGTCTTCGCCATCTCCGGCGCGCTCCTCGCCGTCCGCAAGAACTTCGACGTCTTCGGCATCGCCGTCCTCGCCGAGGTCACCGCGCTCGGCGGCGGTCTCCTCCGCGACCTGATCATCGGCGCCGTACCGCCCGCCGCCTTCACCGATCTCGGCTACTTCGTCATGCCGCTGGTCGCGACGGTCCTCGTCTTCTTCCTCCACCCGGAGGTCGAGCGGACCCAGACCGCCGTCAACGTCTTCGACGCCGCCGGCCTCGGGCTCTTCTGCGTGACCGGCACGACGAAGGCGTACGACTACGGCCTCGGTCTCACCTCCTCCGCCGCGCTCGGGCTCGCGACCGCCGTCGGCGGCGGTGTCCTGCGCGACGTGCTCGCCAACGAGGTGCCGTCACTGCTGCGCTGGGACCGCGACCTCTACGCCGTCCCCGCGATCGTCGGCGCGACGATGGTCGTCCTCTGCATCCGGTTCGACATGCTCAACGCCTACACCAGCGGCGCCGCCGTCCTCACGGCCTTCGCCCTCCGGCTCCTCGCGATGCGCTACCACTGGCGCGCGCCCCGCGCCTGGAACCGCCGCTCCTCCGCCCGCGAGGAACCGGAAAAAGCTACCGCTCAGTAATGAGCGGGTGTACCGTCGGAACCATGAGCACGAGCACCGAGACGACCGCCGCGCCCACCGGCATCCCGCCCGCGAGCGAGTTCGACCGCGACACCGCCGTCACCCTCCGGACCCCCGGTGTCTACGACGCCGACCTCTCCGCCGGCTGGACGATCATCCAGGCCGTCAACGGCGGCTACCTCCTCGCCCTGCTCGGCCGCGCCCTCGGCGACCACCTCCCGCACCCCGACCCGTTCACGATCTCGGCGCACTACCTCACGCCGTCCGTGCCCGGCCCCGCGGTGATCCGGACCGAGACCGTCCGCACCGGCCGGACCCTCTCCACCGGACAGGCCTCGCTCTTCCAGTACGCCGAGGACGGCACCGAGGTCGAGCGCATCCGCGTCCTCGCCTCGTACGGCGACCTCGACGCCCTCGCCGACGACGTCCGCACCACCGCGACGCCGCCCGCGTTCGCCCCGATCGAGAACTGCTTCAGCGCCGCCGACAACCCGGCCCCGAGGATCCCCGGCTCCTCCGCCATCGCCGACCGGCTGGACCTCCGCCTCGACCCGGCCTGCGTGGGCTGGGCGGTCGGCGCCCCGTCCGGCAAGGGCGAGATGCGGGCCTGGTTCGGCCTCGCCGACGGCCGCGAGCCGGACGCGCTCTCCCTGCTGCTCACCGTCGACGCGCTGCCGCCGACCTCCTTCGAGCTCGGCCTCAAGGGCTGGACCCCGACCGTGGAGCTCACCACCCACATCCGCTGCCGCCCGGCCCCCGGCCCGCTGCGCGTCTCCATCACGACCCGCAACCTCGCCGGCGGCTTCCTGGAGGAGGACGCCGAGGTCTGGGACAGCGCCGACCGCCTGGTCGCCCAGTCCCGCCAGCTGGCCCGCGCCCCGCGCGGCTGAACCCCCTGGAAGACCCGCGGGCCGACCTGCTGGGGACCCGCGGGCCGACCTGCTGGGGGACCAGCCGGCCGACCCCCTGGAGGACCAGCCGGCCGACCCGCCGGCCGGCCGCGCGGGGGCGTAAACAGGCCAGGCGCCGAGGCCGCCGCGGTGGACTCGTAGAATCGACCCACCATGGCTTACCTCGACCACGCCGCGACCACGCCCATGCTGCCCGAGGCGATCGAGGCGATGACCGCCCACCTCGCCGTCACGGGCAACGCCTCCTCCCTGCACGCCGCCGGCCGGCGCGCCCGGCGGACCGTCGAGGAAGGGCGCGAGACGCTCGCCGCCGCGCTCGGCGCGCGGCCCAGCGAGGTCGTCCTCACCTCCGGCGGCACCGAGGCCGACAACCTCGCCGTGAAGGGCCTCTACTGGTCCCGCCGCGACGCCGACCCCCGCCGTACCCGTGTCCTCGCCAGCCCGGTCGAGCACCACGCCGTCCTCGACGCCGTCGACTGGCTCGCGACGCACGAGGGCGCCGACGTCGAGTACCTGCCCGTCGACCGCCACGGCCGCGTCCACCCCGAGGCGCTCCGCGAGGCGATCGCCCGCGACCCGGACTCCGTCGCGCTCGCCACCGTCATGTGGGCGAACAACGAGATCGGCACCGTCATGCCGGTCCGCGGACTCGCCGACGTCGCCGCCGAGTTCGGCGTACCCCTGCACGCCGACGCCGTCCAGGCCGTCGGCCAGGTCCCGGTCGACTTCGCCGCCTCCGGCCTCGCCGCGATGACCGTCTCCAGCCACAAGATCGGCGGACCGTACGGAATCGGCGCCCTGCTCCTCGGCCGTGAGTACACCCCCGTGCCCGTCCTCCACGGCGGCGGCCAGGAGCGGCACGTCCGTTCCGGCACCCTCGACGTGCCCGCCGTCGCCGCCTTCGCCGTCGCCGCCCGGCTCGCCACCGAGCGCCGCGAGGAGTTCGCCCGCGAGGTCGGCGCCCTGCGCGACGAGCTCGTCACCGCCGTCCGTACGGTCGTGCCCGACGCGATCCTCGGCGGCGACCCCGTCGAGCGGCTCCCCGCCAACGCCCACTTCACCTTCCCCGGCTGCGAGGGCGACTCCCTGCTCCTGCTGCTCGACGCCGCCGGCATCGCCTGCTCCACCGGCTCCGCCTGCACCGCCGGCATCGCCCAGCCCAGCCACGTCCTGCTCGCCACGGGCACCGACCCGGACCTGGCCCGGGGCACCCTGCGCTTCTCCCTGGGGCACACCTCCACCGAGGAGGACGTGGCGGCGGTCGCCGAGGCGATCGGCCCGGCCGTGGAACGGGCGAGGACCGCCGGCCTCAGCTGAGGCCCGGCGCCCCGCCCACGGGCCTCACACGGGCTTCTTCGACGCCTCGCGCACCAGCCGCAGATAGCGGTCCCAGTCCCAGTGCGGCCCGGGGTCGGTGTGGTCGGTGCCCTCGACCTCCACGTGCCCGATGATGTGCTCCCGGTCCACGGGTATCGCGTACCGCGCGCAGATGTCGGCCGTCAGCCGCGCCGACCCCGCGTACATCGCCGCCGTGAAGTCCTGCGGCCGGTCGACGAAGCCCTCGTGCTCGATGCCGATGCTCCGCTCGTTCATGTCGCGGTTCCCCGCGTGGAACGCCACGTCGAGCTCCCGGATCATCTGCGCCACATGACCGTCCTTCCGGACGACGTAGTGCGCGGCGGCGCCATGCCCGGGGTTCTTGAAGACCTTCAGCGCGGTCGCGTAACTGCCCTGCACGACATGGATCACGACCCGGTCTATCCCGTAGTCGTCCGGCCGGTCGGCCCGCCGCCAGTTGGCCCGCGCCGCCGACGTCCACTCCGCGCCCTTGTGGTCGAGCTCGCCCTCGACCCGCTTCTTCTCCATCCCCGGCAGCCGCCACCACGCGCGCGCCAGCTCGTCCCTGGCCAGCGCGGCCGTGCCGAGCACGGCGACCCCGCCGCCGAGCAGCACGGCCCGCCGCCCCACCCGCCTGTCCCCACCGCTGTCCTTGCTCCCCATGCAACGGAGAACGCTTACTCCCGCGACCTTGGTTCCCGGGCCCCGTACCCTGGTAGGGCTATGACTCAGACTCCGCCCCCGCGCCCCCTTCGCGTCCTCGCCGCCATGTCGGGCGGCGTGGACTCCGCCGTCGCCGCCGCCCGTGCCGCCGAAGCAGGCCACGACGTCACCGGCGTGCACCTCGCGCTCTCCGCGAACCCGCAGTCGTTCCGCACCGGAGCGCGCGGCTGCTGCACGATCGAGGACTCGCGCGACGCGCGCCGGGCCGCCGACGTCATCGGCATCCCGTTCTACGTGTGGGACCTCGCCGAGCGCTTCCGCGAGGACGTCGTCGACGACTTCGTCGCCGAGTACGAGGCGGGCCGCACGCCCAACCCCTGCCTCCGCTGCAACGAGAAGATCAAGTTCGCGGCGCTGCTCGACAAGGCCCTCGCCCTCGGCTTCGACGCGGTCTGCACCGGCCACTACGCCACGGTCGTCCTCCAGGACGACGGCACGCGCGAGCTCCACCGCGCCTCCGACATGGCCAAGGACCAGTCGTACGTCCTCGGCGTGCTCGACGAGAAGCAGCTCGCGCACGCGATGTTCCCGCTCGGGGACACCCTCACCACCAAGGACGAGATCCGCGCGGAGGCCGAGCGGCGCGGGCTCGCGGTCGCGAAGAAGCCCGACAGCCACGACATCTGCTTCATCGCCGACGGCGACACCCAGGGCTTCCTCGCCTCCCGCCTCGGCAAGGCGGAGGGCGACATCGTCGACGAGGCCGGCGCGAAGGTCGGCAGCCACGACGGCGCGTACGGCTTCACCATCGGCCAGCGCAAGGGCCTGCGGATCGGCCACCCGGCCGCGGACGGCAAGCCCCGCTACGTCCTCGACATCTCGCCCGTGAACAACACGGTCACGGTCGGCCCGGTCGAGGCCCTCGACGTCACCGCCCTCACGGCGATCAAGCCCCGCTGGTGCGGCACGGCCCCCGAGGGCCCGGGCCGCTACACCGCCCAGCTGCGCGCCCACGGCGGCGAGACCGAGGTGACGGCCGCCCTCGTGGACGGCGAGCTCACGGTCACCTTCGCCGAGCCGGTCCGCGGCGTGGCGCCGGGACAGGCGATCGTGCTCTACGACGGCACGCGCGTGGTGGGCTCGGCGACGATCGCGACGACGACCCGCCGCACGACGGAGCCCACCCCGGCGTAGGACCTGTCCGGCCCCGCCGGCTACGCGGCCTCGCTCGTCTCCCGTTCGTCCGCCAGGAACGACTCCAGTACGGGAGCCAGGACGTGCGGGGCCACCTCGTACGTCTGGCCCGTCAGCGTGCGGTGGCGGGCCCGGGGGAGGGCCGCCGTCAGGGCGCGGGCCGCCCGGCGCGTCCACGCCGGGCTCGCGCCCCCGTCGATGACCAGCACGCGCGCGTGGACCCCGGCGAGACGCAGCTCCGGCACCGTCCCGTCGCCGAGGACGGCGTGGTCGTACGCCAGCGTCGGCGCCAGCTCCTCCCGCCCGGGCCACGCCTCCGCCGGTACGGCCGACTCCGCCAGGAACAGGTCGAGGGCGGCGCCCCGACGGCCGCGGCCGAGCAGCGCCGCCGCCCGTCCGAGCCGCGCGGCGGCCTCCGGCGAGTACGGCGGCTCGTACACCGACACGGGACCCGTCGAAAGCCCGGCGGCCACCGCGGCGAGCGCCAGGGCGCCGCCCGTGCCCACCCCGTGCAGTGCCGCGCCGCTGCCGGCCTCCCCGACGACCGCCGCCAGGTCCTCGATCTCCCGCTCCACCGCGTACGGCGCGGTGTCGCCGCTGCCGCCGCGCCCCCGCCGGTCGTACGTCACGACCGGGAAGCGCCGGGCGAGCAGCCGGGCGAGCGGCCCCTCGCTCGCGGCCGTGCACAGGGCCCCGCTCACCAGGACCAGCGCCGGCCCGTCGCCGTTCCCGAACCGCTCGTACGCGATCGTCGTGCCGTCCCGCGACGTGACCCGCCCCCGGACCCTGCTCAGCGTCGTCTCCACCTCGTCCATGGCAGGGCAGACCCGGCCCGGCGCCGGAACTCATCGCCGCGTGCGGGTATTTCGGTAAGAATCTTGGAAACCGCTGGTCGCCGCCTACGGTGGTGCGCATGAACATCTGCGTCTTCCTCTCCGCCGCCGACCTCGACGAGCGCTACACGGCTCCCGCGCGCGAGTTCGCCGCCCTTCTCGGCAAGGCCGGTCACACGCTCGTCTGGGGCGGCTCCGACACGGGCCTCATGAAGGTCGTCGCGGACGGCGTCGAGGAGGCGGGCGGCCGGCTCGTCGGCGTCTCCGTCGACTTCCTCCAGGCCAAGGCCCGCCCGGACACGGACGAGATGGTCGTCGCCCGGGACCTGGCCGAGCGCAAGGCGCTCCTCCTCGCCAAGTCCGACGCGATCGTGGTCATGGTCGGCGGCATCGTTACCCTCGACGAGGCCACCGAGATCCTGGAGCTGAAGAAGCACGGCAAGCACACCAAGCCGGTGGTCCTGCTCAACACCGAGGGCTTCTACGACGGTCTGAAGACCCAGCTCCGCCGCATGGAGGACGAGGGCTTCCTGCCGATCCCGCTCGCCGACCTCGTCCTCTTCGCGGAGGACGGCCCGACGGCCCTCGCGTACCTGGAGGAGAACATCGCCTCCCGCTGATGCGAGCATGGTGCCCATGGCTACACATGTGATCACCGGAGCCGGTTCCGGCATCGGCGCGGCCGTCGCGCGCCGCCTCCACGCGCGCGGGGACGAACTCGTGCTGCACGCGCGCGACGCGGGCCGGGCCAAGGAGCTCGCCGCGGAGTTCCCCGGCGCGCGGACCCTCGTCGGGGACCTCGCCGACCCGGACCGGCTGTCCTGGGCCTTCTCGCACCAGACCATGCCGGAGCGGGTGGACAGCCTGCTGCACATCGCGGGCGTCGTCGACCTCGGGCCGATCGGGGACCTCACCCCGAAGACCTGGCACCACCAGCTCAACGTCAACCTGATCGCCCCGGCCGAGCTGACCCGGCACCTCCTGCCCCAGCTGCGGGTCTCCCAGGGCCACGTCGTCTTCGTGAACTCGGGCGCCGGGCTCGCCGCGCACGCCGAGTGGGGCGCGTACGCCGCCTCCAAGCACGGCTTGAAGGCCCTCGCAGACTCCCTGCGCCACGAGGAGCACGCCAACGGCGTGCGGGTGACCTCGGTCTACCCGGGCCGCACCGCGAGCCCGATGCAGGAGAAGGTGCACCAGCAGGAGGGCAAGCAGTACGACGCGTCGAAGTGGATCGACCCGGAGTCCGTCGCGACGGCGGTCCTCACGGCGATCGACCTGCCGCGCGACGCCGAGATCACCGACCTGACCGTCCGTCCGGGACGGTAGGACGGTGGACATGAGCGACACCGGCACGAGCGACATCGGTACGACCGGCACCGGCACGGACGACACCGGCGCCGCGAGCTTCTGGGGCCCCGCCACCGGCGTCGGGTCCCTGCCGGGCGGCGACGCCCGCGAGGCCGCGAAGGCGGCCACCGGCTCCTTCGAGGACTTCCCGTTCCTGGCGGAGCTGCCCGCCCGCGGGCCCGGCGCCGACATGATCGGCCGGACCATCGGGATGCTCGTCGACCTGTACGCGCACGTCGAGCCGAGCGGCTGGCGGATCAGCGACCGCCCCGGCCGGGACACCCGGCGGGCCCGCTCCTGGCTCGGCGAGGACCTGGACGCCCTGGAGGAGTTCACCCAGGGGTACGAGGGCCCGCTCAAGGTCCAGGCCGTCGGCCCGTGGACGCTCGCCGCGGCCATGGAGCTGCACGGCGGCGAGGCGGCTCTCGGCGACGCGGGCGCCTGCCGCGACCTGGTCGGCTCCCTCGCGGAGGGACTCCGCGCCCACCTCGCGGAGCTGGCCAAGCGGATCCCCGGGGCCCGGATCGTCCTCCAGCTCGACGAGCCCTCGCTCACCGCCGTCCTGCGCGGACACGTCCGTACCGCCAGCGGCTACCGCACCTACCGGGCCGTCGACCGGCAGGTCGTCGAGAGCGCCCTGCGGGACGTGATCGGCGTCCACGACGGGCCGGCCGTCGTCCACTCCTGCGCCCCCGACGTCCCCTTCGCGCTGCTGCGCAGGGCCGGCGTCGCCGGGGTGTCGTTCGACTTCGGGCTCCTCACCGAACGTGACGAGGAGACGATCGGCGAGGCCGTGGAGGCCGGCACGAAGCTCTTCACCGGTGTGGTGCCGTCCACCGACGGCCCGTTGTCGGACCCGGGCGGTAGCGTCATGGGTGTCAGGACGCTGTGGCGCAGGCTGGGGCTGAATCCGGGGACTCTCGCCGAGTCCGTGGTCGTCACCCCCACGTGCGGGCTCGCGGGCGCTTCGCCCGCCTATGCCCGCGCGGCGCTCGCCCACTGCGCCCGGGCGGCGAGATCGCTCGCGGACAACCCAGAGTGACCGGGTTTCGAGGCACGGGAGGACGGACGAAGGTGGCAGTCGAACAGGGGGCCCTGCCCGCCGAGGCACGGGAGCAGCACGCCGAGCTGGCGGAGCAGGTCGAGGAGCACCGCTTCCGGTACTACGTGAAGGACCAGCCGGTCATCAGTGACGGCGAGTTCGACAAGCTCCTGCGCGCCCTGGAGGCGCTGGAGGAGGAGTACCCGGAGCTGCGGACACCGGACTCGCCGACCCAGAAGGTCGCCGGGCAGTACGAGACCGACTTCACCTCGGTCGAGCACCGGGAGCGCATGCTCTCCCTGGACAACGCCTTCGACGACGAGGAACTGGCCGCCTGGGCCGAGCGGATCGCGCGGGACGTCGGCACGCCCGACTACCACTACCTGTGCGAGCTCAAGGTCGACGGCCTCGCCGTGAACCTCACGTACGAGCACGGCCGGCTGACCCGGGCCGCGACCCGCGGCGACGGCCGCGCCGGCGAGGACATCACGCCCAACGTCCGGACGATCGCCGACATCCCGGACCGGCTGCGCGGCGACCGCGTCCCGGACCTCGTCGAGATCCGCGGTGAGGTCTACTTCCCGATGGAGGCCTTCGAGGGGCTCAACGCCCGCCTGGTGGAGGCGGGGGACAAGCCCTTCGCCAACCCGCGCAACGCGGCGGCCGGTTCGCTGCGCCAGAAGGACCCCAAGGTCACGGCCTCCCGCCCGCTCCACATGGTGGTCCACGGCATCGGCGCCCGCGAGGGCTTCGAGATCTCCCGGCTCTCGGAGACGTACGCCCTGCTCCACGAGTGGGGCCTGCCGACCGCCCGGCACAACAAGGTGGTGGACTCGCTCGACGGCGTGCGGGAGTTCATCACGTACTTCGGCGAGAACCGCCACTCGGTGGAGCACGAGATCGACGGAGTCGTCGTCAAACTCGACGAGATCCCGCTCCAGGGCCGGCTCGGCTCCACGGCGCGCGCCCCCCGCTGGGCCATCGCCTGGAAGTACGCGCCGGAGGAGGTCAACACCAAGCTGGTCGACATCAAGGTCGGCGTCGGCCGCACCGGGCGCGTCACGCCGTACGCGCAGGTGGAGCCGGTGACCGTGGCCGGCTCCGAGGTCGAGTTCGCCACCCTCCACAACCAGGAGGTGGTGAAGGCCAAGGGCGTGCTCATCGGCGACACGGTCGTGCTGCGCAAGGCCGGTGACGTCATCCCCGAGATCCTCGGGCCGGTCGCCGACCTGCGGGACGGCACCGAGCGGGAGTTCGTGATGCCCGCCGAGTGCCCGGAGTGCGGGACGTCGCTGAAGGCGATGAAGGAGGGCGACATCGACCTCCGCTGCCCGAACGCGCGCACGTGCCCGGCCCAGCTGCGCGAGCGGCTCTTCTTCCTCGCCGGCCGCCAGTGCCTGGACATCGAGAACTTCGGCGCCGTGGCCGCCGCCGCCCTGACCCGGCCCCTGGAACCGGCCGAGCCGCCGCTCGCGGACGAGGGCGACCTCTTCGACCTCACCATCGAGCAGCTCCTTCCGATCAAGGCGTACGTCCTCGACCCGGACAGCGGGCTGCCCAAGCGGGACCCGAAGACCGGCGAGGAGAAGATCGTCACGGTCTTCGCCAACCAGAAGGGCGAGCCGAAGAAGAACGCCCTGTCGATGCTGGAGAACATCGCGGCGGCGAAGACGCGGCCGCTCGCCCGCTTCATCAACGGCCTGTCGATCCGTCACGTGGGTCCGGTCGCGGCCGAGGCGCTGGCCCGTGAGTTCCGCTCCCTGGAGCGGATCGAGCAGGCGAGCGAGGAGGAGCTCGCGGCCGTCGACGGCGTCGGCGGCATCATCGCGACCGCCGTGAAGCAGTGGTTCGCCGAGGAGTGGCACCGCGAGATCGTGCGCAAGTGGCGCGCCGCCGGAGTGTCGCTGGAGGACGAGGGCGCCGGGGAGGACGTCGGACCGCGTCCGCTCGAAGGTCTCACGGTCGTCGTGACCGGCACCCTGGAGAAGTTCACCAGGGATGGCGCAAAAGAGTCCCTCCAGGCGCTCGGTGCGAAGGTGACCGGTTCCGTTTCAAAGAAGACCGCCTTCGTGGTGGTCGGTGAAAACCCTGGTTCGAAGTACGACAAGGCGATGCAGCTGAAGGTTCCGGTTCTGGACGAGGAAGGCTTCTCGGTCCTGCTCGAACAAGGTCCCGAAGCCGCTCGCGAGGCCGCGGTGCCGGTCGCCGGGTAGCCGCTGCCCACCCCCGGGAAGGTCACCCGTTCGGCGCATACCAGATCGTTACGGGTGGCCTGGTCGCATTCGGGCAAGAGAGGGAGAGCGCTGCCCGTCGGAGCCCTCGGCGGCCTACTGTGGTGACCGTGCGTCCTGTCCCGCACGTCCGCGCGAGGGCTGCCGGTCGTGCGCGCCAGGACGAACGGCCCAGTGGCATGAGGAACGGCCGCCCGGTGGCGGCCGCATGGCGGACGGCCGGACGACGGACGGTCGCGCGAGCGCGGCCCATCGCACACCGACGGCACCGCCGCCTGTGAGAGGGACGGGAATGGAACCGACCGAGAGCGCCGCCCCGGCCCCACGGCCGTACGGCCGTGTGGTCCCCACGGGCCTCCCCGCACGGCTGCCCGCAGCCGTGGTGGGCATCGCCGCCGTCGTACTCGTCGCCGGCCTCCAGCGGGCCCTGAGCGCCGGACAGGGACTCTTCCCCGGCGGGGCCGCCGGCTGGTCCCTCGCCGTCCTCACCGGCCTCATCGTCGGCCACCTGGTCGCGCTCGGCCGCGACCGCTGGTGGGGCGGCACCGGCTCCGGCGCCGCCCTCACCCTCGCCGTGCTCCTGCTGTACGGCTGGGTGCCCGCCGGACTCGTCTCGCTGACCGTCGTCACCCTCGTCGGCGCAGCCCGTCGGCACCGCTGGCGCCAGGGCCTGCTGCACGGCGCCGCCGACGTCCTCGGGGTCGGCGCCGCCGCCCTCGTCCTCGCCCTCTTCGGAGACGTACCGACCGTCGAGGAGCCCTGGCAGCCCCTCGACTGGACGATCGGGGACGTCCCGGAAGTCGTCCTCGCCGCGGCCGCCTATCTCGTGGTGACCCGGATGCTGCTGTGGTACACGCTCGCGCCCCAGGGCCGCGGGCTGCCCACCGTCGCCCGCACCGCCCTCCTCCGGCAGGGGCTCGTCGCCGTCGCCCTGCTCGGCATCGCCCCGCTCATCTGCGTCGTCGCCGCCACCCGGCCCGTCCTCCTGCCGCTCTTCGCCGTCCCCCTCATCGCCCTCGACTCCACCCTCTGGATCGCCCGGGCCCGCGCCGAGGAACAGCTGCGCGACCCGTTGACCGGGCTCCCCAACCGCCAGTGGCTCCTGGAGCGGGCCTGGACGGCGCTGGAGGAGGCCGAGGGCGAAGGCGCCCGCGCCGCCCTCGTCCTGATCGACCTCGACCGCTTCCGGTCGGTCAACGACACCCTCGGGCACCTCGCCGGCGACCGGCTGCTCCTCCAGATCGCCGACCGGCTCCGCCTCGCCCTGCCCCGCGGCGCCGAGGCCGCTCGGCTCGGCGGCGACGAGTTCGCCGTCCTGCTGCCCACAGCCGACTCCACCACCAGCGCCCAGCGCGTCGCCCGCCACCTCGTCGCCGAGCTCTCCTCCCCGCTCGACCTCGACGGACTCACCCTCGTCCTGGAGGCCAGCGCCGGCGTCGCCGTCTTCCCCGACCACGCCCTCGACGCCGAGGGCCTGCTGCGCCGCGCCGACGTCGCCATGTACCAGGCCAAGCGGGACCGCACCGGCGTCGAGGTCTACGAGTCCAAGCGCGACTCCAACACCCCCGACCGGCTCGGCCTCCTCGGCGACCTGCGCCGCGCCCTCGACGCCGGCGAGGTCGAACTCCACTACCAGCCCAAGGTCCGCTTCGACGGCCAGGTCGCCGGCCTGGAGGCGCTCGTCCGCTGGGTCCACCCGGAGCGCGGAAAGGTCCCGCCGGACGAGTTCATCGCCATCGCCGAGTCCTCCGGCCTGATGCCGCACCTCACCGAGTACGTCCTGGAGACCGCCCTCGCCCAGGTCGCCCGCTGGCGCGCCCAGGGGCTCAACGTCCCGGTCGCCGTCAACGTCTCGCCGCGCGACGTCCACACCCCCGGCTTCGCGGGCGCCGTCGCCGCGCGCCTCGCCCGCCACGGCGTCCCGGCCGGCGCCCTCCAGCTGGAGATAACGGAGCACGTGCTCCTGGAGGACCCCCAGCGGGCCGCCGACACGCTCAACGGCCTCACCGGCCACGGCGTCAAGATGTCCCTCGACGACTTCGGCACCGGCTACTCCTCCCTCGTCCACCTGCGCCGGCTGCCCGTCAGCGAACTGAAGATCGACCGCTCCTTCGTCGCCCGGCTCGCCGTCGACACCGAGGACGCCGAGATCGTCCGGTGCACCCTCGACCTCGCCCACTCCCTCGGCCTCCTCGTCGTCGCCGAGGGAGTGGAGGACGACGAGACCTGGGAGCGCCTCCGTGACCTGGGCTGCGACGCCGTCCAGGGCTGGCTCGTCGCCGCCGCGATGCCGCCCGCCGAGGCGACCGCCTGGCTCCTGGCCCGCGGCGAGCGCGGCTGGCGCCGCCCCGTCGACATCGCCGCCGACCTCGCCGCGGAGGTCGACCTCGACCAGCCCTCGGGCCAGGTCGTGCAGTAACGGGCGCGCGCCCCGGCCCGCGCCCCGGGCCGACCGTTTCACGGGGAGCGGTACCAGCCCCATAGGATGGGCCAACACCATCAAGCTCACCCCGTGAGGATCCGCATGCCTGGCATCACGCGCGAGGAGGTCGCCCACCTCGCACGGCTGGCGCGTCTGGAGCTGAAGGGCGAAGAACTCGATCACTTCGCCGGCCAGCTCGACGACATCATCGGCGCGGTCGCCCGCGTCTCCGAGGTCGCCGACCAAGACGTACCGCCGACCTCCCACCCGCTGCCGCTGACCAATGTCATGCGCGCGGACGAGGTCCGTCCGTCGCTCACCCCCGAGCAGGCGCTCTCCGGCGCCCCGGCCCAGGAGCAGCAGCGTTTCAAGGTGCCGCAGATCCTGGGGGAGGACTAAGAAGTCATGACGGACAACATCATCATCAAGCTCACGGCCGCCGAGATCGCCGGGAAGATCGCCGCCGGCGAGCTCACCGCGGTCCAGGTCACCGAGGCCCACCTCGCCCGTATCGAGGCGGTCGACGAGAAGGTCCACGCCTTCCTGCACGTCGACCGCGAGGGCGCCCTCGCGCAGGCGCGCGCCGTCGACGAGAAGCGTGCCCGCGGAGAGAAGCTCGGCCCGCTGGCCGGCGTCCCGCTCGCGCTCAAGGACATCTTCACCACGGTCGGCATTCCGACGACCGTCGGTTCGAAGATGCTCGAGGGCTGGATCCCGCCGTACGACGCGACCCTGGTCAAGAACCTCAAGGCCGCCGACGTCGTCATCCTCGGCAAGACCAACATGGACGAGTTCGCGATGGGCTCCTCCACGGAGAACAGCGCCTACGGCCCGACCGGCAACCCCTGGGACCTGACCCGGATCCCCGGCGGCTCCGGCGGTGGCTCCTCGGCCGCCCTCGCGGCGTACGAGGCCCCACTCGCCATCGGCACGGACACCGGCGGCTCCATCCGCCAGCCCGCCGCCGTCACCGGCACGGTCGGCGTCAAGCCGACCTACGGCGGTGTCTCCCGCTACGGCATGGTGGCCTTCTCCTCCTCCCTCGACCAGGGCGGCCCCTGCGCCCGTACGGTCCTGGACGCGGCCCTCCTGCACGAGGCGATCGCCGGGCACGACCCGCTCGACTCGACCTCCATCGACGCCCCGGTCCCGCCGGTCGTCGAGGCCGCCCGCAACGGCTCGGTCGCCGGCATGCGCGTCGGTGTCGTCAAGCAGTTCCGCGGCGAGGGCTACCAGGCCGGTGTCGTGCAGCGCTTCGACGAGTCCGTCGAGCTGCTCAAGTCGCTGGGCGCCGAGATCGTCGAGCTGGACTGCCCGACCTTCGACCTCGCCCTTTCGGCGTACTACCTGATCGCGCCGTCCGAGTGCTCCTCGAACCTGGCGCGCTTCGACGCCATGCGTTACGGCCTCCGGGTCGGCGACGACGGCACCCGTTCGGCCGAGGACGTCACCGCCCTCACCCGTGAGGCCGGCTTCGGCGACGAGGTCAAGCGCCGCATCATCCTCGGTACGTACGCGCTGAGCTCCGGCTACTACGACGCGTACTACGGCTCGGCCCAGAAGGTCCGTACGCTCATCACCCGCGAGTTCGAGCAGGCCTTCGAGGAGGTGGACGTGATCGTCTCCCCGACGACCCCCACCACCGCCTTCCCGATCGGCGAGCGCGCCGACGACCCGATGGCGATGTACCTCGCGGACCTGTGCACCATCCCGACCAACCTGGCCGGCAACGCCGCGATGTCGCTCCCCTGCGGCCTCGCGCCCGAGGACGGTCTGCCGGTCGGCCTGCAGATCATCGCTCCCGCCATGAAGGACGACCGGCTGTACAAGGTCGGCGCCGCCGTCGAGGCCGCGTTCGTGGAAAAGTGGGGGCATCCGCTGCTTGAGGAGGCTCCGTCGCTGTGAGTACCAGTGCACTGCAGAAGGCCAAGGGCTTCAAGAAGTCCAAGACCGGCACGTACCTGTCCATCGGCACCACCGCGTTCGGCCTGCTGGGCGTGGTCAAGCGGGGCCGTGCGGCCCGTAGCGAGCACGACACGCTCAAGCTGCTCGACGCCGTCGTGTCCGCCGCCGCCATCGCCACCGGCGTCGCTCTCCTCGTGCGCGAGCTCAAGCGCATCGGTGACGACGACGTCCTGTTCGGCTGAGGCCGAAGGCATCAGAGGGAATTCTCACCGTGACTGTCACTGAACTGCTGTCGTACGACGCGGCCCTCGCGGCGTTCGACCCCGTCATGGGCCTGGAGGTCCATGTCGAGCTCGGCACCAAGACGAAGATGTTCTGCGGCTGCTCGACCGAGCTGGGCGCGGAGCCGAACTCGCAGACCTGCCCGACCTGCCTCGGCATGCCGGGCTCGCTGCCGGTGGTCAACGCGATCGGCGTCGAGTCCGCGATCAAGATCGGCCTCGCGCTGAACTGCGAGATCGCCGAGTGGTGCCGCTTCGCCCGGAAGAACTACTTCTATCCGGACATGCCGAAGAACTTCCAGACCTCCCAGTACGACGAGCCGATCGCCTTCAACGGCTACCTGGACGTCCAGCTGGAGGACGGCGAGATCTTCCGCGTGGAGATCGAGCGCGCCCACATGGAGGAGGACACGGGCAAGTCGCTGCACGTCGGCGGCGCCACCGGCCGTATCCACGGCGCGTCCCACTCCCTGCTCGACTACAACCGCGCCGGCATCCCGCTCATCGAGATCGTCACCAAGCCGATCGAGGGCGCGGGCGAGCGGGCCCCCGAGGTCGCCAAGGCGTACGTCGCCGAGCTGCGCGAGCTGATCCGCGCCCTCGGTGTCTCCGAGGCGCGCATGGACAAGGGCCAGATGCGCTGCGACGTGAACCTGTCGCTGCGCCCGCACGGTGTCGAGAAGTTCGGCACCCGCTCGGAGACGAAGAACGTCAACTCGCTCCGTTCGGTGGAGCGCGCGGCGCGCTTCGAGATCCAGCGCCACGCGGCCGTGCTCACCGCCGGCGGCACGATCATCCAGGAGACCCGTCACTTCCACGAGGACGACGGCTCCACCACCTCCGGCCGCATCAAGGACAACGCCGAGGACTACCGGTACTTCCCGGAGCCCGACCTCGTCCCCGTGGCCCCGGCCCGCGCCTGGGTCGAGGAGCTGCGCGGCGGGCTGCCCGAGCTGCCGCGGGTGCGCCGCAACCGGCTCCGTGAGGAGTGGGGCGTGTCCGAGCTGGACATGCAGTCCATCCTCAACGCGGGCGCGGTCGACTCGATCGTCGCCACGATCGAGGCGGGCGCGGACGCGGCCTCGGCCCGCAAGTGGTGGATGGGCGAGCTCGCCCGTTCCTCCAACGAGCAGGGCGTCTCCCTGGAGGAGCTGGCGATCACCCCGTCGGACGTGGCCCGGGTCTCCGCCCTGGTCGCCGCCGGCGAGCTGAACGACAAGCTGGCCCGTCAGGTCATCGAGGGCGTCCTCGCCGGCGAGGGCACCCCGGACGAGGTCGTCGAGAAGCGCGGTCTGAAGGTCGTCTCCGACGACGGCGCGCTCGGCACGGCGGTCGACGAGGCCATCGCGGGCAACGCGGCCATCGCGGACAAGATCCGCGGCGGCAAGGTCGCGGCGGTCGGCGCGCTCGTGGGCGCGGTCATGAAGGCCACCCGCGGCCAGGCGGACGCGGCGAAGGTCAAGGACCTGATCCTGGAGAAGCTGGGCGTCAGCGAGGGCTGATCCTCTTCTCGTACGCGTACAGGGGGCGGCCCCGCACCGGAGTTCCGGTG